>JAYVPA010000092.1:0-6428 GCA_043757615.1 Sphingobacteriales bacterium
CTATAAATTTATTATGGCGGTTGTGCTTACACCGGCAATTTATATTGTTCATAACTGGATTGAAAAATATCTTGGACATGATTTAGCTGTTGAGATGAAAGGAGCTGCCATTAAAGATGAGAGTTAATGTTTGACAATCCGGTTCCAAAATTCAAATCTATTCTTTCCTTCTGGAATATCTTCCTTATGAAGAACGAATTATAGTTGATGCGCTCCGTCAGATTGTTTTAGAAAATTTACCTTCATGTTGTAAAGAAAAAATTTCTTATAGGGTTCTGTTTTTTAGTGGCAAGAAGGGTATTTGTATTGTCTGGCCGGCCACTGTTCCGCGCGGCGGTTTTAAAGTAGGAGTATTGTTAGGATTCTGGTATGGATGTAAATTAAAAGATGAAGACAATTACCTGAAACACGGAACCAATAAACAAGTCTTCTATAAAATTTATAAATCAGTGGATGAAATAAATGAGAAAGCAATTGTTAGGTTGCTTAAAGAAGCAGTAGCTTTTGATTTAACCTCGTAGGTTGGCACAGCTAACCTACGAGGTTGAATTATTTAAACACTTCATTAAAAAAATCAAACATTGCTTGCCATGAGCGTTTTGCTGCTTTTTCATTATATGCCACGCCTTTGGAGTTATCATTTCCTGCATTAGGATCCGTAAATGAATGTACAGCATTTGCATAATAGTTCATTTCCCAGTCAGCTTTACTGTCTCGCATTTCCTGCTGAAAGTTTTTTATATCTTCGGAAGATTCAAAGAAATCATCCGCACCATGACAAACCAAAACTTTAGGTTGGATGACGGAGATTGCTTTTGTTGTATCTCTGTTCAATCCGCCATGAAAAGATACAACACCTTTCACGGCCATATTTGCACGTGCTGATTCCAATGCACCAGTCCCGCCAAAACAATATCCAATGACTACAATATTATTTGGATTTGCACCGCCTTTTATTAACTGCGTTAAGGCAAGTTTTATACGTTGTCTATATTCATCAACATGCGATTTAAAATAAGTCGCCTGTTTTCCGGCATCGTCTGTGTTTTTTGGATAATTGCCTACACCATAAATATCTGCAACAAAAGTATAATAACCTGATTTTTGCAAATCTTTCGCAGATTGTTTTGCATGTGCATCAATGCCCATCCAGGCAGGTAATATCAAAACACCTGCTTTGTTTTTAACAGAAGTTTTCGGCGTTGCTATAAATCCGGTTAACTTTTGTTTTCCGTCATTATAACTAACTGGATTTAACTGTGCATTGGTATGGCACGCAAAGAAAAAGATAGAGATAAACAGAACAAATGGTTTAAGTGCGCTTTTCATAAATTCAGATTTAATGATAGTAAGATACAAATTCTGTGTTGTTAACAGATAAACAATAATCAATGTTTAAAATTATTCTTATCTTGCAACAGAATTTTGGTTCTTAGTTTATGATTAAGATTAAAAGGGAAACAAGTGAAAATCTTGTACAATCCCAGTTGCTGTAAGCACACCAATCCTGAGCCTGTCGAAGGATGGTACTGAACGCTACAACCACTGTTTCGCAATCCAGCGGACGGGAAGGTTTCAGTAAAGTGTAAGTCAGAAGACCTGCCAAAATTTGTTCACTAATAAATGTTCTGAGGAAACATTTCAAGTATATGCAAACTAAATTTGGATACATATTATTACTAGTGTTTTTTGTAGGAATAACAAAAAATAATCTCGCACAGCAGAGTATTGATTCTGTGCAGCAGATTGATACGGTTAATATTGTAGGGGACACGCACAATTGTGAAAATAATATAATTCATTGTTTCCTTAAAGCTCAAGGAACTCCCGAAAATCCGTTTTTATCTGCTCAGGGCGATATAGGCGCTGCTTTGCAAAGCATTACTGCTGTTCAGGTGAATTCATATGGAACAGGAAATGTTTCTTCGATTTCAATTCGTGGCGCAAATGATGACCATACGAATGTTTACTGGAATGGATTAAAAATAAATTCATTAACACTTGGCGGTACTGATATTTCTATGGTTCCGTTTGAATCGGGAAGTGAGTTTATTGTCGAAACAAATAATTCATCCTTTGGAGGTTCTGTCAGTATTAATTCAAAAACTGACTGGAATAATATAATAAACCTGAGAATAAAAAGCGACATCAGTAGTTTTGATAATTACAGAAATACATTGGCTTTAAAAGCAGGAAATAACAAAATTCAGTTTCATACGAATACATTTTATCAGACTGCAAAGAATAATTTCACGTTTGCAGATGTCTATAAATTTGATAATCCGATTGATACAATAAGTCATAATTCATTAAAAAGTATCGGAACTGTAAATAATCTTTTCTTTCAACTTAAAAAACAAATCTTCATTTCTGTTGGTAGCTGGTTTCAAAAAAAAAATAAGGAAGTTCCATCTATTATGGGTTCTAATGAGATGAGCGGTAAGTTTCAGAAAGATATGCTGATTCGCCATTACATAAGTTTTGATAAATACGCAACGAAGACAAATTATCATTTATCTTTTGCTCATTCTTATGATGAATTAAATTATACGGATAAGCGAATGCCGACAGATACTTTTTTATTCATCAATTCAAATTATAAGACCAACAGGATTTCGAATTCATTTTTAGTCAATAATGCTTTCAAACATAACCTGTCCTTGCATTCAGGATATTTTTATAATGTCAATATAGCAAACGTAAAAGAATATGTAAAAAAAGTGACAGACCATATTGGCGAAGTTTATTCGCAATTGAATTGGGATAATAAGAGGTTTAAAGCAATTGTAAAAATCACACAGCCGTTTTCTTCAATCAAATATGTTCGTCCGCAGTTTTCAGCAGAAGCAGGATATAGCACAAAAGAAAACAAGAATATAATTTATAAAACAAGCATTTCCTATAATGATAAATATCGTTTTCCTGATTTGAATGACAGATACTGGAACCCCGGAGGTAATCCCAACCTGAAGCCTGAGTTTGGCTTGTCAATAAATTCTTCCAACTCTATAGAAGCACATAAGAGTAATCATTATTTTTATTCAAGTATAGATATATATTACACTAAAATTAAAAATAATATTGTCTGGACACCTGTTACAAATATTATATGGTCACCTAAAAATCTTAAGTCAACACAATTGTACGGCATTGAATCTCAGGCTACATATTTATATAATAAACATGACAAAATTTATGTCTATCTGAAAACGGTTTACAATTTCAACCGCGCACAAATTACAGAAGATGCAAATAATGCTGACCTGATAGGCAATTATCTGCGTTATAAACCACAGCATACTTTTAAAGCTAATTTCTACATCGAACAAAAATATATTGGCATAGGATTGAATTATATCTATACTTCAACAAGATTTACCGACGAAGAAAACTTTGAATACTTTGCATTAAAACCTTATCATTTACTGGATGCTTACTTAGCATTTAGAGGAACCATAAAAGAGGAACATGAGCTTCAATTTATTTTCAAAATAAATAATATTGCAAATACTTCTTACGAATCCATTCGTTCGTATGCTCAGCCATTACGTAATTACACTATTTCATTTATTTATAATTTTTCAAAACTTTTAAAATAATCCATTATGAAAAAAACACTTTTATTATTTACTATTTCACTTTCGGTTTTAATTTCGTGTAAGAAAGAAAGCAGTAACAATGTAGACAATTACATTGAGTCGGGTTCTGCACTTATCGTGAACGAAGGAGGATTTACTAAAAACAACGGAAGCATTTCGTATATCTCACATAACAATAAAGTTGTCAATAACATTTTTGAACAAGCCAATGGCGGACAAGTTGCAGGTGATGTATTGCAATCTTTTACACGTGTTGGGAATTTAGGAATTATCTGTGCTAATAATTCACAGAAAGTAATTGTTGTTGATGCTCGTACATTCAAACAAATGGCTACAGTGACGAGCGGGACAGATTATCCTCGCTTCGCTTTAGGTGTTACAAATGACAAGGCATACATAACTAACGGAAGTTTTACAGGTCAAGTATTGGTATTGAATCTTAAAACATTTGCTGTTACAAAAACCATCAACGTTGGCGGCGGTCCTGAAGAAATGTTGATGTCAAACGGAAAAGTATTTGTGGCAAATAGTGGTGGTTTTGGTACAGATAATACTGTCAGCATTATTAATACTACTACAGATGCAGAAGTTTCAAGAATTACGGTTGCAGATAATCCAACTGAAATGGAAAAAGATGCACAAGGATATTTATGGGTTTTGTGTAAAGGTAATGTAACATATGATCCGCCAACATATTCACCGGTAAGACATTCACCTGCAAAATTAGTACGTATCAATCCTGCTTTAAATGCGATTGATAAACAAATTGAAATCATTCCTGTAACTGCAGACTACAGTGCAGCAGATAACCTTGCCATTAGTGGGGATGGAAGTACTTTATTTGTTTGTGTGGATGATAAAGTTTATCAGTTGCCATTTTCTGCAACTTCCTTGCCGGCAACACCAATTATTTCACGATTGTTTTACGGATTGGATGTACATCCTTTTACAGGAGAAATTTGGGGCTTGGATGCAGGTAATTTTAATGAAGCAGGAAAAATAATAAGATATAATTCAAATGCACAAGTGCTAGATTCTTTTAAAGTTGGAATTATTCCTAATGCTGTTTATTTTAATTTGCAATAAGTAAATTATAATGAATGCAAATGAATTAAAATATTGTCCGCGATGTCATTCAAAGTTTGAATGTAAGGCGGGCAATATTTTATTGTGTCAATGTAATAATATGATGATTGATGAAAGAGTAAAAGAATATTTAACAGATAATTATGTTGACTGCCTTTGTGCATCATGTATGAAAGAAATAAAAAATATACTGAAAATTAAGGATACACGATCTGAAATAAAAAAATAAATTTGTAAAAATTTTCATATTATTGTTATATAATAAGATAAGTGAAAAAAAGGTATATTTTGCTCATTATTTTCATTGTTTTTTTCCTGTATCTGGTATGGTGTAATATAAGTATCGTTTATACACAGAAAGGAAAATCAAATGTAACTTTAGTTACCAATACAAATTATCAGAAAGATTCTTTTTTGATAACGAATAGAACGGTTTTCTGGCAAGGATTTTATCACGATTGGACATTCAATCACCGGGTAAACAGACTAGGTGACTGGATTCAAACAATTGGAACTGATAAAAATGAGTTCCGTGCTGTATTTAATCATTCCGCTGCTTCAGGTAGTGGTTCTGACGTTTTAAATTACAATACTTTTTTTACTTTTCTGAAAACAGATAAAGCTCGTTTTTTTTCGTCGAATGTTACAAGTGTTGTCAGAGGCAGAGAAGCAACGACCACCACAAAAAATATTACCATAAAAGGTATCTGGCCGGCAGAATTAAAAAATTATCATAATGGTTTGGTTGTGCTGAATGGATTTGATTTATATTGCAGAAGTTCAGATGACGGAGAGATAATGGGAACGGGAAAAGCGGATAAGCTTTCACATCTTTTTATGGAAGTAAATAATCTGCGAATTAAAGGCAATAAATTTGAATTTGATTTATCGGTAAGACTTGGTGCTGACTGTGATTCTCCGGAATGTTTAAATTTTACACCCGGTGATAACGAATGGTTCGATTATCAATTTACTATAGCATATCAGGTTGTTGCCTTTAATGAAGCTGGGCATATCGTTAATTCAAATTTATCACAAAATTATTCTTGGAGAAAACCTTTTAAAATAAGACCCGAAATTGATCCGAATGAAATTTTCAGAAATAACAAAACTTTAAACAAACAAAAAATACAAGGTTTATCAGGCTTCAATGCAGGTATTCCACTAATTAATAAAATTGACATTAACTTGCCAAAAGGAAAAGGTGGATTAGTAAGAAAAAGAATGGAAATACCTCATTTATTGGATTTAGATATTGCTATATCAGACTATTCTTACAGTTCTTTAACAGGTGCTTGTTATTATAACGCAGATTTATTTTTTAAAAACTGGAAACCTGATATGCATCCTTTTTCTTATGGTAATGATGGGAAAGCATTTATTAATTTAGGTGTGAGTTTATTACAGATAAGTGATCCTGCGGCATCATTCGAAACTCAATCCATAGAAGGAAAAATTAATTGGGAAACTACTCAGTTAGATCAACGCCAGGCAAACGATCCCCACTCCATCAAGTCTTTTGTTTTTGTAAAGTAAATCTTATCGAAATTAGTTTTATCTTAATGCCATGAAAAAAATTTTATTTTTGTTTCTTATCCTGTCGGCTGCAAGTGTAAATGCAAAAAAACCACCGCTTGTTTTCAAACCAGAAGAACAACCAAAATCGCCGGATTACAGTAACGAAAAATACTGGAGCGCATTGCCATTCAGAAAAGATGAAGCAGACATGGTTCCGAAATCAGA
>JAYVPA010000093.1:0-6408 GCA_043757615.1 Sphingobacteriales bacterium
CAGATTCTTTCTCCATTAAAAGAAATCAATAAAAATAAACTGGAAACACTTTTACAGGATGGTATTCAGCGTTTATTAATTGATGGTGAAGTGGTAAGAACAGAAGATATCAATGAAAAAGATATTGCGTCATTAAATAATAAAAAAGAAAAATATATTTTAATCGACAGAGCTATTGCGGAACAAACGGAAGATAATTTATATCGTCTCGCGGATTCTGTTTCATTAGCATTTTCTGAAAGCGACGGCTATTGCACAATTGATGTTCCGAATAAAGCAAAGAAAGATTTCAGCAATCGTTTTGAATTGGATGGTATGCAGTTTGAAATGCCGTCACCACAGTTTTTTAATTTTAATTCACCGTTTGGGGCCTGCGATAAATGCGAAGGCTTCGGAACAATTCTAGGCATCGACCACGATTTAGTAATCGCAAATAAAAATTTATCGGTGTATGAAGATGCAATTGTTCCATGGCGCACGGAAGGCATGAGTGTCTGGAAAAAACAGATGATAAAAGGCGCGCCGAAATGTAATTTTCCGATTCATAAGCCTGTCATTGATTTGACAAAAGAACAATACAAGATTTTATGGACAGGTAATGAATGTTTTGAAGGCATCAATGCATTTTTTAAAGATGTAGAATCGCAAACATACAAGATTCAGTATCGAGTGATGCTGGCGAAATACCGCGGACGAACTGCTTGTGATCAATGCAATGGTACACGGCTTCGACCTGATACAGAGTATGTAATTGTCGGAACAAAATCTATCGGTGATTTATTGCAGATGACGATAAAGAATTTGTTCGAATATTTTCAGCAATTAAAAATCGATAAAAAAGATACAGAAATTGCAACGCGCATTTTATTAGAAGTGAATAACCGTTTGCAGTTTATGGTAGATGTAGGTCTGGATTATTTATCGCTCAATCGTTTTTCCAATACACTTTCCGGCGGCGAATCGCAACGCATAAATCTGACGAGAACACTTGGAAGTAATCTTACAGGTTCCTTGTATATTTTGGATGAGCCGAGCGTTGGTTTGCATCCGCATGATACAGGCAAGCTGATTAATATTTTGAAATACTTGCGCGATTTAGGAAACACAGTGATTGTAGTAGAGCATGAAGAAGAAGCGATTCGTTCTGCAGATTATTTAATTGATGTTGGTCCGCATGCAGGAACGCTCGGCGGTGAAATTGTGTTTGCAGGAAACTCGGATGACATCATCAAAAATCCGAATAGTTTAACGACACAATATCTTACAGGGAAATTAAAAATTGAAGTTCCGAAACAAAGAAGAAAGCCAATTAATTTTATTGAAATTAAAGGAGCAAAGCAAAATAATTTAAAAGGTATTGATGTAAAAATTCCCTTGAATGCATTGTCTGTTATTACCGGTGTTTCAGGTTCAGGAAAAACAACTTTGATAAAACAAATTTTGTATCCGTATCTGAAAATACAATTAGAAGGTTTTGGCGGAAAGCCCGGTGTGTTTAAGGAAATTACAGGTTACAAAAACAAGATAAAAAAAATAGAGTTTGTTGATCAGAATCCGATTGGCAGAAGTTCACGTAGTAATCCTGTTACCTACATCAAAGCGTATGATGCAATACGTGATTTATTTGCGTCGCAGTCTTTGTCAAAAATTCGTGGTTATCAGGCGAAACATTTTTCATTTAATGTAGAAGGCGGCAGGTGTGATAATTGTGAAGGGGAAGGTGAGCAAGTGGTGGAAATGCAATTTTTAGCGGATGTACATTTAGTGTGTGAAGTGTGTCATGGTAAGCGTTTCAAGCAGGAAATTTTAGAAGTGAATTATGATGGAAAAAATATTGCAGATGTATTGGATTTAACGGTAGATGAAGCGATGGAATTTTTTAAGGAAAAGAAAGATGTAGTGAACAGACTGAAACCGCTGCAGGATGTGGGATTAGGTTATGTGCATCTCGGACAAAGCAGTTCTACATTGAGCGGCGGTGAAGCGCAGCGTGTGAAACTTGCTTCGTTCTTAACAAAAGGTGTAGCAAAAGAACAAGTCTTATTTATTTTTGATGAACCAACTACAGGCTTGCATTTTCACGATATCAATAAATTACTGAAAGCCTTAAATGCTTTGATAGAAATAGGACATACTGTGGTTGTGGTAGAACATAATATTGATGTGATTAAATGTGCCGACTGGATTATTGACCTTGGGCCAAAAGGCGGAGAAGAAGGCGGACACTTAGTGTTTGAAGGTACACCCGAGAACTTAGTTAAGAATAAAGAAAGTGTTACTGCGAAATATTTGAAGGAGAAGTTGAATTAGAACTTAATTTATCTCATCCCAAAAAATGTAGAATTGGTTTGGAGAAGGAAATAATTCGCCTTTTAATAATCTTATTGATAATTCTGATAGATTAATACTAAACTTTCCTTTCAGATTCTTAAATTCAAGATACTTATTTGTATTAATCTTGTTTGTTTTAATTGTTATCATGATTCTTTCGTCTATTGCAATAAATGAAATAATTTTAGGAATTATGTTGTAATGTTCGTTGACAATTTTTTTTTGTAAAGAAACAGAGTTATATATTGGATTAAGTTTACTATCAATAAATAGTTCTCTTTCTTCAGTAAATGTAGAAGAAATTACAAGACAATCATTTCTAATAATATAGTTTATAATTGCCACTGAATTTATTTGCTCTGGATTTGAAATGTTTCTATTATACAAAATAATTGATGTGTCTTCTGGCCAATGAGAACCATAATTATCAATGTAAATTCCGCAATAAATTCCTCCAGCATTTCTTTCTAATGTGTAATCATGTACTCCAATCTGTTGAAAAAAGGTAAGAAATTGATAAAATTGCTCATATGTCTTATCTAATTTTCGGATATGTTCATAGTACATTCTTTTAGATAAATCATTATACATTGTTTGAGATAAACTTCCAAATTGAAATATTCCATCTTCTTCAATCTCGATTACCTCATTAACATTATTATAATTGTACGTATATAATCTACTATTGTAACCATCATTGTAACCAATGAAAAAGCTAACTTCTTTTGTATTCTCGGTTGTTCTAACTGAATCCAAACAAAGTTTAAATATCTTTATAGGATCTTCATTATTATAAAGTTTCTTGAATGCATTAATTATTTCTATTGCTAAATCTACATTTCCTGCATATGACAGAATTACATTGTTTGAAATTCTAAATACTTTATGTAACCATTCTACTACTATTTCATTATTATTCTCAAGGCTCTTTTCTCCTAAAGTAGTTATATGTTTATCATTATTTATTGTTGAATTAAATCCAGAAATTGTTATTGCGCTATCTGAAATTAAGAAGACAGTATTTCTATTTTTCCATCCTAAACAATAAGTCATAAGTATTTGTCAGATTTTACAACAAGCTTTATAAACCTGCTCTTATATAATTTAATGCGGGAACCTTTTATTCCTCACTCTACCGTTGTTGGTGTTTAGTTTGCGAAGCCAAAGCGAAGCAAACGTCACCAACAAAATCGGACAGTGGTTTGTTGGTGAAGAACACTAACAAAGGTAAAGATATAACAGAATATAAATTAGTGACAATATTCTTTAATTGCATCACTTGCTTGTGTAAATCCTAATTTTTCAGCTTTGTTCCAATCCAAGCATGCTCCTTTTTTATCTTTGAGTTCATATTTTAATGCACCTCTATTATAATAGGCTTTCGCATAATTTGGATTTAATTCAATTGCTTTTGTGAAATCTAAAAGTTCTCCTTTATAGTCCTTGATATAGTCTTTTGAAAGCCCTCTATTCAAATAAGCCAATTCAAAATCTGGATTTAGTTCGATAGCTTTGTTAAAATCTTTAATTGCATCATACGGTCTGTCAAGTTGTTGCTTTGAAAGCCCTCTACCATTAAATGCTTCGACGAAGTTTGGTCTTAGTTCTATTGCTTTATTGAAATCTAAGATTGATCCTTTATAATCTTTAAGTTTTTGTTTTGAAATACCTTTATTAAAATATGCAATTTCAAAATTTGGATTTAGTTCGATAGCTTTGTTAAAGTCTTTAATAGCACCGTATTGGTCATTGAGTTGTTGTTTTGAAAGCCCCCTACCATTAAAAGATTCTAAAAAACTTGAATCTAGTTGAATAGCTTTATTGAAGTCTTGTATTGCTCCTTTATTATTTCCAAGCTCTGACTTTAAATAACCTCTATTGATATAAACCGCATTAAAATTTGGGTTTAACTCTATTACTTTGTTATAATCCTCAAGTGCTCCTTCGTAATCTTTAATATCATCTTTTAAATTACCTCTGTTGTAGTAAGCTAAATCAAAATTTGGATTTAAATCAATTGCTTTATTATAGTCTTGAATTGCCCCATCAAAGTCTTGTAATCTATTTTTCGTATTGCCTCTGCTAACGTAAGCCTCAATAAAATTAGGATTTAAATTTATGGCTTTATTAAAATCTTGTCTTGAACTATTATAGTCTTTGATTTCATAGTTTAAAATTCCTCGAGCATAATAAGCTTCTGTGAAGTTCGGGTTTAACTCTATTGCTTTATTATAATCCTGCATTGCATTAAAATTATCTTTAATTTTGCTTTTAGAAGAACCTCTTTCATAATAAACTTGCGAAGTTTGTGAAAATATAGCAGCATTATTTAAAAATAATAATAATAAAATAAATAATTTGTGTTTGTCATTGTTGTATTCCATATTAAATATTTTTTTTCGTTTGCATAATGTAAATACACCTTCAATTTCATTTGCTTTATGGTTGAATGTTTCAATTGTTTCACTTAATTACATAATGAATTATATATAAAAATATCTACTCTTCCTCATTCATCTCAAAATCTTCCAAAAACTTAGTGGTAAAATTTCCTTTGCGGAAATCAGCATTATCCATCAATTGTAAATGAAACGGAATGGTAGTTTTAATGCCGTCAATTTTTAATTCATGTAAGGCACGTTTCATTCTGTCAATCGCTTCAATACGTGTATTACCTTTCACAATCAGTTTCGCAATCATGGAATCATAAAACGGCGGAATGATATAACCATTGTACACATGCGAATCCATGCGCACGCCATAGCCACCGCTTGCCTGGTAATTCAAAATTTTCCCCGGTGATGGTTTAAAATTATCATACGGATTTTCCGCATTGATTCTGCATTCAATCGCACAGCCTTGCGGGAAATATTCTGATTGCTCCAGTTTTTTCCCTGCAGCTAATTCAATTTGCAAACGAATCAAATCCAAACCAATCACTTCTTCCGTCACCGGATGTTCCACCTGAATACGTGTATTCATTTCCATGAAATAAAAACCTTTGTGCTTGTCTACCAAAAACTCAATCGTGCCAACACCTTCGTAATTGATAGCTTTCACAGCCTTCTTCGCAGCATCACCTAATTTTTTTCTTAACGCATCATCCACAAAAGGGCTCGGACTTTCTTCCACTAATTTCTGATGGCGACGTTGAATTGAACAATCGCGTTCAGAAAAATGTGCTGCGTTTCCGTATTGGTCGCCGGCAACCTGCACTTCAATATGTCGCGGTTCTTCAATATATTTTTCGAGATACATGCCTGCATTTCCAAATGCAGCACCGGCCTCCGCCTGTGCATTTTCTAAATTGGATTGAAACTCTTCTTCTTTCCAGACGATACGCATACCTTTTCCGCCGCCGCCTGCAGTCGCTTTTAAGATAACAGGATAACCGATTTCTTTTGCTAATTTTTTTCCTTTAACGATATCAGTAATTAAATCTTTAGAGCCGGGAATTACAGGAACTTTGGCTTTTATCATAGTTGCCTTTGCCGTGATTTTGTCACCCATAGAATGAATTTGTTCAGGTGTTGGTCCGATGAATTTTATATTTTTTTCGGCGCATTTTCTTGCAAAGATTTCATTCTCTGCTAAAAAACCATAACCCGGATGAATCGCATCTGCTTTGGTAATTTCTGCAGCCATTAAAATGCTGTCCATCTTTAAATAAGAATCCTTGCTTGCCGGCGGACCGATGCAGAAACTTTCATCCGCACGTTGCACGTGCAAACTGTCTCTATCAGCCGCAGAAAAAACTGCAACCGTTTTTATATTCATTTCTTTGCAGGTACGAATAATGCGCAGCGCAATTTCACCACGGTTGGCTATGAGTATTTTTTGAAACATCTGACTGCTAATTTAAAAAATAACCATGATTTTTTATGGAAAATAAGAGATGCACGTCTCTCAATGGTAGAACTACAATGAATACTGCTGTCCATGTCCCCCGCCAGCGGGGGAATTAAAGGGGGTGGAAAGAAAAGCATAATATGAATACCGCTAACAAAAGTAACAATCATGCATATAACAAGATATTGCAACCATATGCGAATAAATTGAGAAAAGACATGACAAAAG
>JAYVPA010000094.1:0-6397 GCA_043757615.1 Sphingobacteriales bacterium
ATCACGCGGACACCTGAAAACACTTCCTGTGCGCGGGTAGTCAGTCCGGAAAGTGCAATGGAAATCTGTTCGCTTTTTTTATTGATAACATCACTTACTTTGTAAATCGAAAAGACAAGTACCGGTAGTGGCAGCAACACGAGAAAACTTAAATAGGAATTGATGGAAAACATCACATAAATAACCATGGTGAATAAGGCGAATGTATTGATGAAGTACATGATGGCCGGACCGATATACATTCTGACGCGCGATACATCTTCGCTGATCCTGCTCATCAGGTCGCCTGTATTATTCCGTTTGTAAAAAGAAGTATTGAGTTTTTGATATTGTTCATACATTTCATTCTTTTGGTCGTATTCGACTTTGCGCGACATTACAATAATTGTCTGCCGCATAAAAAACATCAGTAAGCCTTTTATTAAAGAAGTGATAAGAATAACTAAAGAGAAAAAGATGATGTAATACACAAAGTGTGTTTTGAAAACGGACTGCCCAGCAAAGCCATTTACCAACTGATAGGTAGACAGATTTTCTTTTACTATATCAACAGTGTAGCGGATATATTCAGGAGTGTATAAACCAAAAATATTAGAAGTTATTACGAAAATGACTCCAAGGAATAATAACCATTTATATTTTAAAAAATATTTGTTGACGGCACGTAATTCTTTCATCTTACACAAAAGTAATAAAATTAGCTAATTATCGAATTCGCTAATTGGTACATTAATACATTGTTACTTTGTTACATTATCTTATTAGCTCGTCATCTAATATCTAATTAAATCCTATCTTTGTGCCACAAAAGTTCATTATCTCCTTATGATTACCAGAAGAAGCGTTCGAATAAAAGCCATGCAATATATTTATGCATACGAGACAACTGCTTCTGCACCCGTATCCCAGTTTCAGGATTTCTTAGAAAAAAGTATTTTATCGGTTAAAGACCAGTATCTCTATCTTTTATTATTTATCAGAGAGGTGGCTAATTTTGTAGAAACAGATTCAAAAATAAAAGCCGGTAAACACATCAAAAGTGAATACGATAAAAATTTTAATACCAAATTACTGAGTAACGTTATTGTTCAATACCTGAACAATGATAAGGAGTTTGCCATTGAAATAAAAAATGCAAATATTGCTTCTTTGATAGATGAAGATAATATGCGTCAGATTTATAAAAAAATGACGGAGTCGCAAGAGTATATTGATTACCTGACAAACGGAATTGAATTTAGTGTAGAAGAAGACAAGACCATTATTGCTTTTTTATTAAACAATCTTATATTAGAAGACGAGATTTTTGCAACTAATATAGAAGAGCTTTTTACTAATTGGTTGGATGACGCAGAATATGTGGTGGAAGCGGTGCATGAAGTGATTCAGAAAAGTAAGAATGAACTAAAATTGCATTTGGAGAAAGGAAATCTGAAAGATAAATTCAAAGAACTGACGCAGTTTGGAATTGATTTATTTAATGAAACGATTAATCATAAAAAGGAACACCAGAAACTGATAGAACCAAAACTGAAAAACTGGGAAACCGACAGATTGGCCGTGATAGATGTGATTTTAATCAGAATGGCGTCCTCGGAATTTCTTTATTTCCCCAGCATTCCGGTAAAAGTATCCATTAACGAGTACCTCGATATCGCTAAAGAATACAGCACACCTAAAAGCAAAGATTTTATTAATGGGGTACTGGATTCACTCATGCGGGAGATGAAAGACAATGACCAGATAAGCAAAACAGGACGCGGTTTACTTTAATTACCACTATTTGGGTATATAATACTTCTATTTTGGTACGTAAATTGCATTACGCAGGACAAAACTAAAAATTACTCAATAAATCTATTACTTTCTATGAAAAATCTATTTTCATTTTTATTGTTAAGCGTGGTTTTAACAGTAACTTCTTTTGCACAGGGAAGTTCTACTATCTCAAAAGGCAGCATTGTAAAAATTATCGAGGTTGGCAAATCTGACACCTACTATGATGAACGCGGGGATTTTGTCGGAAAAGACGCAACAGCTTTAGGCGAGTTATCAAAAAATGCAAGCGGCTATTATTCCGGTACACTGGAAACAGAATCTGGAAGAACCTGCTACTTTACAAATGTAAAACTATCTGTGAATGGTTCATCATCATCATCTTCTTCTTCAGTTAAAATTTCTGGTGATGGATTCTCTGCAGGTTCTACTATTTCGTCAGGAACGAGATTTAAAGTACTGGAAGTTCCTTCCGATGATTCTTATTATTCTGACAGAGCAAAAATCGAAGGGCAAACCGGAACTACGAGTTCTTCTTTGACTATAGATGATAAAGGATATACAGGTGGTTCCATTAAATTAGATAATGGTACAAGCTATTATTTCTTTAAAGTAAAACTTGGAAAAAGTACAGCTAGTGTACCAACTTCCATGAGCACTTCAGTTACTAAAAGTACTAAAACACCTAAGTATGTAACAGGCACTATTTTGAAAGGAACTTCAGTTTATGTAGCAGATCTTAGTCCTGATGATTCTTATTATACAGACAGAGATGTTTATGTTGGGAAAAAAGGAAAACCTAAATCTAACATGACTATGAAAGATGATGGTTATTATGCGGGAGATTTTACTTATGATGATGGTTCAACAGGCTATTTCTACAAAGCAAAATT
The DNA here is from genome assembly GCA_043757615.1 of Sphingobacteriales bacterium. GTDB lineage: Bacteria > Bacteroidota > Bacteroidia > Chitinophagales > JADIYW01 > JADJSS01. The sequence goes on from JAYVPA010000094.1 coordinate 2,670, forward strand.
CTCTAAAGAGCCTGTAGATAAGATATCCAAAGCTGAGGTTGAGAAAACAAGCACAACAAAGTCCGATAATTCAGGCGCAAGTATATTTGGTGATATGTTTGGAAGCAGTTCAACTGACTGGGATGATGCTGATAATGACGATGATATAAAAGAAGGTGATAAAGTAGAAGTTACTGCTGTTAGTCCTGATGATTCTTATTATGATGATAAGGACACTTATGTTGGCAAACAAGGTATAGCAGGAGATGATCTGGATTTCAGCGACAGCGACGGCGGCTACGGTGGTACAGTGACGTTGACTGATGGAAGCAAACCATATTTCTATTTAGTGAAATTGAAGAAAATAAGCAGCGGTTCTTCATCAAGTTCTTCTTCTTCTTCAAGTTCTTCTACTACTTCTTCCACATCTACGAAGATTGAAAAGGGTACACGTGTGGTGGTTACAGATCTAGATAAAGATGATAGTTTTTTCAGCAGTAAAAGTAAATATGTCAGAAAAAAAGGTAAAGTAGCAGATGGTTTAAATCAGCAGGAGGGGGATTATTACTCAGGTAAAATTTTATTTGATGATGGCACGGATGCTTATTTCTTCAAAGTAAAAGTGAGTGTTCTGAACTAAGTTTATATCATATAAAAAATTTAAAAACGGATAAGTTTAATTACTTATCCGTTTTTTTTATACTTTTAGTTCATGCAAAAATCTAAAAAACTCCTGATTGCAATTGTAGTATTGGCAATCATTTATTTTCTCTTACCGTACCACGTAAAAATGGGTTTGAAGCACAATTTCGCTGATGTAGATGATTATAAATTATTTGATCATCACACCATTGCAAAATCTACCGCACCTAAGTCATGGCCCTTAAGTTCAGGGTATAACAAAAAAGCACCAACAACAGAAATGCTTGACTTTTTTGACGACAGAAAAACATGTGCTTACCTGGTTATAAAAGATGGACAAATAGTATATGAACGCTACGCACAGAATTATGATAAGGAAACTGTTTCGGGTTCTTTCTCCATGGCAAAAACTGTAAACTCTTTGATGATTGGAAAATTACTGGAGCAAGGAAAGATTGCTTCGCTGGATGATGATATAAAAAAATATGTACCTCAGCTGACGCAAATAAAAGAAGGAGACTTAACAATAAAAGAGGTTCTGACTATGAGTGCAAATATTGACTGGAATGAATCCTACTGGAATATTTTCTCCTTAACGGCTGAATCCTATTATGGAAATGACCTGGATAAATTAATGAAAAAACTAAAAATGAGAGGGGATAAAAAGCAAGGGAAATTATATGAATATCAAAGCTGCTGCACACAGATTTTAGGGTACATCATAAAAAACAGCACAAAAAAATCACTGGCAGAAAACGCAAATGAGTATTTATGGCAGCCATTGGGAGCGGAAAGCGATGCACTTTGGAGTACGGATAAAAATGGAATGGAAAAATCTTTCTGTTGTATAAATGCAACGGCAAGAGATTTTGCAAGACTTGGTCAAATGGTATTACAACATGGCAAATGGGATTCCATACAGGTGATTGATTCCAATTATATAAAAGCAATGACAACACCTGCTTCTAATCTCAAGGATGAAAAAGGAAATACGTGCAGCTGGTACGGCTACCAAACCTGGATGATTAATTATAAAGGTCATCAGATACCTTATTTCAGAGGCATTTTAGGTCAGTTCATATTTATGATACCTGATGAAAACGCAGTAATTATCCGTTTGGGTAAAAAGATAAAACGAGACCCGAATGATCTGTGTTACCAGAACGATGACATCAGAAATTATATTGAAGCAGGTTTACAGACAATGCACTGATTTGGAATTATAAGTCATAAAAAAATCCGGAGTGATATTACTCCGGATTTTTTATTTTCAAATTAAGAATAAGATATTAATTACAGTTGTACGCAAGATTATATACAGTTATTGTAGAACCTGAAGTGTACGTTAATTTCGTTACATTTCCATTTGCATCCAGATCATAAGAGAAATTGATGAGTGTGCTGCCGCTTTGAATGGATTTTTGAAGATGTTTAGGTTTCAGATAAGCTCCGCCAAAATTAGACAATTGAAAAACATCCAGATAATCACCTTTTGCAGCCGGTTTGTCTGTATAATATTCCAGCGTGGTACTGTTTACACCGTCTGAAATGGTGACAGGATCACCATTAGCATATGTTACATTGGTAATCTTTACAGCCATTGAAGGATAAGAAGTCTCTGTAACCTGGGTTAACTCATTCGAGCCATTATAAGTATAGATTTGTTTTGTGGTAAGATTACCCGATGGATTAAATTGATAGATTTCTTTTATTAGGCTATTAGAGCCATATATTATGGAATCTCTCCCTGTTGACGACCCATATGTGCTTAGTCTGATGGCTGTTTGTCCGAAATAGCTGTATACGACATGATTAGGTCCATTTACTGCAGAAAGAATTTTCCTGTCATTGTTATAGCTATAAAGAGTAGTGTCCGAAATACCGGATGATTCACTTATTAATGATATTAACTGACAGTCGGGTGTGGTGCTGTCTTTTTTACAGGATGTACTGAATAAAATTCCGGATAAAACGACAGAAAATGTCAGGTACTTAATAAGTTTTTTCATAAGGATGTTTTTAATGGTTTTATAAATAAATGTTTACGTTATCGCTAATTTAATCAAATAATTGATATACAATTCAAATTTTCTATTCCAGTGAATAAATTTCCATAATGCTTGACAGGATTTTCGGAAAATCAATTTTTAAATCAATCAGTCTTCCTGTGTGTACATCAAAGACCCAGCCGTGTACCATAAGATTTCTTTCTTTATATGCTTGCTGTACAGCTGCTGTTTTCGAAAGATTAGTACATTGTTCAATGACATTTAATTCCACTAATCTGTTGTAGCGTGCTTCCTGGTTTTCTATTGAATTTAATTCATTCTTATGCTGACGGTATACATCGCGGATATTTCTGAGCCATGGATTTAAAATACCTAAATCTTCCGGCTGCATGGCAGCCTTCACGCCGCCGCATTCATAATGGCCGCAGACTACGATATGCTTCACTTTTAAAATTCTCACGGCAAAATTTAATACAGACATCACACTTAAATCTACATTGTTTACAAGATTCGCAATGTTTCTGTGTACAAATGCTTCACCGGGTTGGATACCCATAATTTCCTCTGCTGTCACTCTGCTGTCCGAACAACCGATATACAACAATTCTGGATTTTGCCCTTTCGCCAGATTCTTAAAATAGTTTTCATCAACGGATAATCTATCCGCAATCCATTTTTCATTATTCTTAAATACCTGTTCTATATTCATACAGTATGAGTTCTGCTTTTAAAAATACAGCAATAAAGTTACATTATTTATTATTTTGTATACTGTATTTTCTTGACCAGATAAAAATCAACGGAGTTATAATAACAGTTGGCAGTAACCAGACAATAATTCCCGGCAGAAATTTATTCACTACTAAGAATGCTGTAAGAGAAGCGATGTATGCGCCGGTCATTCTTTGTAAGTGCGCTAAAAGCCAGTAATTTTTTTCTTTCGCTTTTCCTGTATAATTTTTCCAGTCTTTAAATACAAAACGCAGAGAAATAAATCCAAAGACGATAAAAACGATACCAAATTTTTCTTGTTGCAGGAAAAGCAGCATTCCAAAAACAATAAATGCGATTCCAAATAGTAGCATCATGCCAAGCAAC
>JAYVPA010000095.1:0-6365 GCA_043757615.1 Sphingobacteriales bacterium
GCAACATACAGATTGGAGCCATCACCCTTATCATTATTATTTCAGGATTTAATGTTGAAAGCCGTAGGAAGAGGTGTGCAGGATACTAAACAATTAGTACGTTTCTTTTTCAATACAGTAAGAGACAGCGCAAATCCATACAGAATTGATACTTCAAAAATATTTTTGTGTGGCGGCAGTGCTGGAGCATTTAATGTAATGCATACAGTATATTTAGATTCGCTGGATAATTTAGATCAGAACTGGAAAAATTCTTTAAACGGAATTGGCGGTGTATTTGGCATGTATGACTTTATAGATTTTGGTAAAACAATTTTAGGTGTTGTAAATATTAATGGTGCTTTAGGAGATAAAAGTTATTTGGATAACGAACATACTAATTTTTTGAGCGTTCATAATTTATGGGATCCGGAAATTCCGTTCAACAGAGGGCAGCCATATAATATTCCAACATTAATGTTTGTGGACGGCAGTAATATTTTACATACAAAAGCACAGCAGTTAGGTATCTATAATCCATTCTACATTATTCCGGATTGGGGGCATACTTCATATTCTACCGATTTATTTGGTACTGTGGTACAGCCATATTTTGACAGCACGGTGTATTACATGAAGAACTTTTTTGCATATCAGTTAGGCTGCCCGAATCTTACAACAGGAATTAAAAATAATACTGCTGTCAAGAGCTTAAATGTATATCCAAACCCGACTGTAGATGATTTGTATTTTGAAGGAATACAGCAATACGTTGGTCAAACAATTTCTATAACAGATATTTCCGGGAAAGAAATTTATAAAGAAATAGTTGATGGAAAACCAATGTCAACTCCATCCATCGGATTAACAAAAGGATTATATTTAGTCAGAATTACAAATGAAAAAACACAGGAAACTTCGGTGGGGAAGATTGTCGTGGAGTAATAGTTCTACCTATGTTTGGATTTGTTTATTTAAGAGGTGGGATTTATACATTAGTTAGAGTATAATTGAAATGATTCCAAAATAGCCCAATAGTTAGAATAATTTAAATCTGCGAAAATAAATCCAAATAATAAAAATCTGCGTTCTATTTCCTAATCAACGTCAGCGTTTCAGCCTGCCCGCTTCGGTTCATATTAAATACCAAACTATCTTTAGTTAGCTTAGCAATTTCCACCATTATCTCTAGTTGGCCTTCTGGCGTCGTATATAATTTATCATCACGCAGAATATAAGTTCCTTTTTCTTTATCAGCACCAAATTCAGAGGAGTAGCCGCCATTATTTGCAAAATTGAAATGCACTTGTTTGGCATCATAATCAGATGGATTTCCGCCCACTAGCCATTCTACACCTTTCCAGTCGCCCACCAGCAGAGCTTTATTGGAAGTATTGATACAAGAAATTGCCATCAAACACAAAATAAAAACCGGGAATATCATTTTTAAGTATCGCATAAATGTTATTTTTTAAACCACTAAAGAAACCTAAGAAGCTTGAGAAAAATAGAAGATATCCTCTAAATGTAAGAAAGAAAACTTAGTTTCTCTTTAGTCTTCAATTTCTTAAGCTTCTTCCGTGGTTAATTTTTATTCAAATTACTCCTATTAAACTGAAAAATTTTCATTTGGTTTTGACAAATTGGCTTTTTTTTTGAAATGGCACGATAATAGACTAATTTTGCACGAAATTTCAAATTAACAAAATCAATAATAATTATGGCAAAGAGTAAAGTTAACATTCAACCACTGGCAGACAGAGTAGTAGTGAAAGCTGCCGAAGCGGAAACAAAAACAAAATCTGGTATTATCATTCCGGATTCAGCAAAAGAAAAACCACAAAAAGGCGAAGTAATGGCTGTTGGACCAGGTAAAAAAGATGAACCAACTACAGTTAAAGTTGGCGACACTGTACTTTATGGAAAATACAGCGGAACAGAAATCAATATTGAAGGTGCAGATTTCTTAATTATGAGAGAATCTGACATTTTGGCAATCATTTAAGATTGCCGTTCATGCTGAACTTGTTTCAGCATCTATTAAAAAAAATCAATCATCAAAAACTAAATAAAAATGAGCGCGAAACAAATAAGTTACAGCACAGAATCGAGAGATAAATTAAAAGCAGGCGTTGACGCATTAGCAAACGCTGTGAAGGTTACATTAGGTCCAAAAGGCAGAAATGTAATTATTGAGAAAAAATTTGGTGCACCATACATTACAAAAGATGGTGTTACTGTAGCTAAAGAAATTGAATTAGAAGATCCGTTTGAAAACATGGGTGCACAATTAGTAAAAGATGTTGCTTCTAAAACAAATGATGTTGCCGGTGACGGAACAACAACAGCAACTGTTTTAGCACAAGCAATCATCGGACCCGGTTTAAAATCAATTACTGCCGGCGCAAATCCAATGGATTTGAAACGTGGTATTGATAAAGCAGTTCATGCTGTAGTTGCAGAATTGAAAAACATTTCTGAGAAAGTAGGAAAAGACTTTTCAAAAATCAAACAGGTAGGAACCATCTCTGCAAATAACGATGAAGAAATCGGAACCTTAATTGCAAACGCAATGGAAAAAGTAGGAACCGAAGGTGTCATTACAGTGGAAGAAGCAAAAGGTACTGAAACATATGTTGATGTGGTAGAGGGTATGCAATTCGACAGAGGTTATATTTCTCCATATTTTGTTACCAATGCAGAAAGTATGGAAGTGGAAATGGAAAAACCTTACATCTTAATTTATGATAAGAAAGTTTCTTCTATGAAAGACTTATTACCAATATTGGAAAAAGTAGTTCAGGCAGGGAGAGCATTATTAATTATTGCTGAAGATGTAGAAAGCGAAGCATTAGCTACTTTAGTGGTTAACCGTTTACGTGGTTCATTAAAAATTGCCGCCGTAAAAGCACCGGGTTTTGGCGACAGAAGAAAAGCAATGTTACAGGACATCGCAATCTTAACAGGCGGACAGGTGGTTTCTGATGAATTAGGTTACAAATTAGAAGATACACAAATTGATCAGTTAGGAGTTGCTGAAAAAGTAGTGATTGATAAAGACAATACAACAATCATTAATGGTGTTGGTAAAAAAGCAGACATCACTGCAAGAATTAATCAGATTAAAGCTCAAATCGAAACAACAACTTCTGATTACGATAAAGAGAAATTACAAGAGCGTTTAGCTAAATTATCAGGGGGTGTTGCTGTATTATATGTTGGAGCACCTTCAGAAGTAGAAATGAAAGAAAAGAAAGACCGTGTTGATGATGCTTTGCATGCAACCCGTGCTGCTGTAGAAGAAGGTATCGTGCCCGGCGGCGGTGTTGCTTTAATAAGAACACAAAATGTGTTGGATAAATTAAAAGGCGCTAACGAAGATGAGCAGACAGGTATTGAAATTATCAGAACAGCAATCGAATCACCATTACGTCAGATTTCTGAAAATGCAGGCGTTGAAGGTTCTATCGTGGTATTCAATGTGAAAAACGGTAAAAAAGATTACGGTTATAATGCTAAAACTGAAGTATACGAAAACCTGTACAAAGCAGGTGTTATCGATCCTACAAAAGTAACACGTGTTGCCTTAGAGAATGCTGCATCTATTGCGAGTATGATTCTGACAACAGAATGTGCTATCGTTGAAAAACCAAGCAAAGAAGCACCTGCTATGGGCGGCGGAATGCCTGGCGGAATGGGCGGAATGATGTAGTGAGATTGCATTTTCTAAAGAAAATGCATAGTCGAACTATCCTGAGCGAAACGAAGGATCTTTTGAATCATCCAAAAACAGCGAAAGGTCTAAAGTTGCATAAATATTAAAGGTCGGAGAGCATACACTCTCCGACCTTTTTATATATTAAATTCCAAGTAATTAACAGCTTTTGTTTTGTTTCAACAGTATCAATTTTCTCGCAAATTGTCCGTATCTTAACGGGCTTTAAAAATATCATATGCGAAAATTTTCGTCACTTCTTTTTTTATCTCTTATTACTGTCGTTTTATCGGCATTTATAGTGCTGGCAGACCCTATAATTAACCTGAATCTGATTACTTCTACAGTAGTTTGTTCTACCGGAAATGATACTGCACGTTACACTGTATCAGCTTCTGAAATTCCGGCAAATACAAATATTGTAATCTATCAAAGTACAGACAGTACATTTAATCCTTATTTGGGACAAGGTGATAGTATCGGTTTCATTCCGGGAAATTCTATACCCAAAGACACAGTTAATTTTGGTAATTGTGTGAAAATACTAGGTGAATTTATTGATGCCTGCGGTCCATCAGGCCAAGAAGGCAGAAACGAATATATTATACTTACTTCCGGTAAAGGAATAAAAGTAAGTAATTTAGGCGTTGATTTTTCGTCACAAAATAATAGTGGTGCAGCCAATGCCGATATCAATACAGGTGCCACGCCATGCGGTTATAAAACACCAAGTGCGTCTTTAATTTCAGGTTTACGGATTGGTTCTTGTAATACATCGAATGTAATTCCTGCCTCTCCGACAGATTCTATTCCGCCAAACGCAATTATATTGTTATTTACAAGCGACTCTGTAACTGCAGGTTACAGCATTAACGGATTATGTAATTTAGGTTATCCCATATATGTTTTACAAAGTGCATGTGTCAGAACAATCGGTGCTTTTACAAATGCACCAAGATGTGATGCACCATCACGTTACCGTACTACTTTAGCTATAGATAAACGTCAGAATTGTACAGATAATTTTACGTATGATTTGTGCAGCATTTTCGATAAAGATGGTACTTATGCTATTCGTCAACAAGGAACAGATACTGCAAGCGTAGCTAATAACGGAATAAGAAGAAATGTTATTGATAGTTGTGGAGGAATTGATTATACACAATTAAATTTCTCTGCAGATACTACTTTAAAATTCAGTATATCGTCTAATTTTTGCAACACAGGATATCATTATATAAAGGCAATAACACATCCGAATGGCACGCAGCCTGTTTCAAACACTATCAGATACAAAGTAGTATGTAATGATATAACAGCAACTTCATCCACAACAAATATTTGTAGCGGAGATTCAGTAAAAATAAATATTTCCAGCACGGACCCGAATTCAACATTCAGCTGGACGGTTAACGGCGGGACAAATATTACCGGTGCTATAGCAGGGACTGGAAGTACAATTAAACAAGTATTGACCTATAGCGGTACTACAAAAGATAGCGTTACTTATACTGCCATTTCTAATGATGCAGGATGTACACAAACACAAACGATAAAAGTGGTGGTAAAAAAATGTACGAGTTGTGATACATGGTTAAAAACCAATAATCTTTATTCATATGCTACCTGTGGAGATTTAGATATTGTTGGCGATAAAGTTACTATTGAATGTTCATATAATAAATTTACCGGCAGCGGAAATCATTTGGTTACAAAACATACAGTTGCATCAAATGTTAATTATGCTTTAGGACAAGCTGCAGCAGAAATTACTACAGCAAATAACGGTTATGTACTCATACAAGCACCTTGTGAATCTGACGATAATAAGACATATCATGCGGCAATGGTCTATGATGGAACAAGCCTTAAGTTTTACAGGGACGGGTTTTTATTAGCACAAGCTCCATGTTCTGGTAATCTTGTACAGAATGATATCCAGACAACTATTGGTAATCTTAATTCTGCTATTAATGGTGCAACCTTTGAGCAATTTAAAGGACATCTTAATGAAGTGCGTATCTGGAATGTTGCTCGTACTCAGCAGCAAATAAGAGACAATATGAATACTTCATTGCCAAATCCGGCTACACAAACCGGATTAAAAGGATATTATATATTTAATGACTTATTAAATAAACAAGGTAATGCAACATTTAATGCAGTATTGGGTGGGTCCGGTGTAATTAATCAAACAAATCCTCAATGTGATTTTACTGCGGATAGTTGTGGATCAAGATGTGACCCAAACTACCATGTTCAGATTTTAGGTGCTGGTCAGGTTTGTAATGGAAGTGATGTTGTGTTAGCAGCAAGCGGTCAATTTGATTCAATCAGATGGAACAATGGCTCTACAGATGTACAAATTGATATTACAGTTGCGGGCGATTATACTTTATTCGCTTTTTTAGGCGTTTGCAGCACATCAACAACAGTCCGCATAACAGAATGCCAGCAACAAATATGTAATCCAACAATAATAGGTAACAGACCATTCTGCCAGGGTGATTCTATAACATTAGATGCCGGTAGTGGTTTCACTTCTTATTTATGGAGTACAGGCGCAATAACGCAAACTATTAGTGTAAAAACTGGAGGGAAGTATGTGGTTTCTGTAACAGGACAAAACTGTACTGGAAAAGATTCTGTAAATGTCACAGTAAATCCAATA
>JAYVPA010000096.1:0-24042 GCA_043757615.1 Sphingobacteriales bacterium
GACATCGTACCTGAGTAAATCACATTTATAGACGCATTAGAACCATGATTGATTCCCGAAACACACAAATCAGGTTTGCGGTGCAGAATCTTATCAATCGCAATCTTCACACAATCCACCGGCGTACCCGAACACTGATAAGACGGAATTCCCAAATCATGAAAAACATCTACTTTCTGCAAACGCAGCGGATCATGAATCGTAATCGCATGTCCCATGCCCGACTGCGGACTGTCAGGCGCCACCACGGTAACATCGCCCAGCTTTGCCATCACTTCCACCAAGGCACGGATGCCCGGCGAGATAATTCCATCATCATTCGTAACTAAAATAACAGGTTTGCTCATAGTACAAAAGTAAATAAAATAGAACACAGATTTTCATGATAATTATGATTAAAAGCAGTGGAAATCTTAAAAATCATTTTAATCTGCGTTCCATTATGGTGTAATTATGAGCAAAAAGATTTTATATTCGTGTATGAGTTCGTCGGTAAAAAATATTCTGATTGCAGTATTGATTTTTATAGTGGCATTGCTTTCTGTAAAAATAATCGTGAGTGATATTTTTACCAAAAAAGATAATTCACAAGTCAGCAGTACAATTGTTGTAGAACGAATCCAGAAAGTAATGAAACTCGTGACGGTGGAAGGAAATTATTCTGAACTGATGAAGTACAATGATTTCGATTATGTGGATTTTCCGGGATTCAGAAAAGATGCGCTAGTAAAAGTAAATGCAAAAGTTTCGGTTGGTTATAACATGGAGAAAATGAAAATCTCGACCAATGAAAAAGATAAAGCGATTGTGATTTCACAAATGCCGAAACCGGAAATTATTTCCATCGACACAGATATAAAATTTGAAAACTTAAGTTCGGGTTTATTCACAAATTTCAGCGAACAGGAACTGACAAAATTAAATGCTTTAGCAAAAGAAAAAATTAAACAAAAAGCATTGAGCGCAGAATTAATAAAACAAGCGGAAGAACAAAAACAAGATGTTCTCGATTTAATGTTTTATATGGCAAAAGAAAATGGATATAAAATCATGATAGAAGGAAGCGAATTAAAACCGATACTAGTGAATAGTAAACAGTGATTAGTGATTAGCGACAAATCTAATTACTAATCACCATTCACTAATAACTCAACAAATGGAAGCAAGCATTATCATAACTATAGGAATCATTTTACTGGTCATCGGACTGGTGAGTTGTGTGCTGCCGCCGCTGCCGGGCCCACCTATCGCCTATTGTGCATTACTGCTCGCCTATTTCGGATTGCACAGAATGAAAAATTTACCCTTGTGGTTACTCATTACGTACGCTGTAATTATCGTTATCAGTTTGATCATAGATTATTTTATTCCGGTCTGGAGCACAAAGAAATTTGGCGGCACGAAAGCCGGTGTCAGAGGTTGTTTTATTGGTATCGCCGCAGGAATCATGCTGTCTCCTTTTGCAGGCATCTGGATTATAGTTTGTCCGTTTATCGGCGCGATGCTTGCTGAAATAATTGCGGGTGAAGATTTTGATGGTGCGATAAAATCAGGCATCAGCTCCTTTATTGGTTTTCTTTTGACAAGCGGTATCAAAATTATTCTGGTGCTGATGATGTGTGTTCACTTTTTCAAAGCAGTGTTTTGAATGGTCGATAGTCGATAGACAATGGTCAATAGTCAATAGTCAATAGTTGATAGTTAATAGTTACATGAATGAATGAATGAATGAATGAATGAATAAAATTAAAAATAAATTAATCTTTAGACATAGACAATGGACTATCGACCGTCAACCATGAACCATCAGCCATGAACAATAATCAGGAATGAACAAGTTTGAAAATCTATATCCGGTTCGTCTTTTCAGAAACAATAAGATTCTGTTTGTGTTTGTCATGTTGTTCATTTGTTTCCAAATCTATTTTAATAACAAGCGCATTCACTCCTTTCCGTGGTTTGTCTGGGATATGTATTCACGCACAGAAACATTGCCCGATACAATTACACAAACGGAAGTTTTTATCGATGGCGAACGCTTGGATGTAACTAAAATTCCCATCTGGGAAGAAGCAACCGTTTTGCATACTTATAAAATGTACAATTGGTTAAAGATGAATAATTACAACGACCCGATGGATGAAGTAGTAAGAAACAGAACACATTATTTTCCGAAACATGTATATTCCTTCGTCGCTTATAAAATAGAGAACCAAAAGTACGAAGCGGAAACTTATCCGCTGTGGCTTAAAGATTATCTGCAGCATATTTTAAATAAAAAAATAAAGACATTAGAAATAAGAGATGTTCAGTATAAATACGAAAACGGAATGTTCAAAAATATTCACAACAGCTGGCCTGTTTTAAAAATTGAACCTTGAAAGCATTTCTAAAATTTCATATCGACAATAAAAATTCATTCTCCAGGTTAGTGTTCGGATATTTTTTATTACTGTTGGTTTACAGAGTTCATAGTGATACCTTTTTGGTGTATGCTGTTGGGCAGCCGATGAAAGGACCCGAACTGGATTATGCTTTCTGGCTGAGTCACTGCACCGGGTTTCCACATTACATCATTCAGCACTATTGGGCTTCTTTATTTATTGATGCCGCAGTTGTATTATTTTCTGTTGCGTGTCTTGTTTCTGAAAAACACAGACCTGTTTTATGCAGACTTTTAATCTTATTCTTTTTTATCCAAAGAATAACTATTGAATCCTACTCGTGTTCACATTCCAAAAGTATGAGTGCTGTCTTTATCGCGTTAATGCCTTTTTGTTTTAAAGATGAAATAAATTTTAGTCTTGTTACAGAGTTTGCCAGATATTTCCTGATATATATCTTGTTAGCATCTGCCTTTTATAAATTGTTTAACGGTGCACTATTGCATCCGACAAACTTTTCTGTTGTACTTGTAAATCAGCACAGCGATCTGGCAACTTTAAATCCCGCGCATATCTGTTACAGAATAGCGAGTAAATTAATTGCCCATCCGATTTGGGCTGCCTTTTCTTATATTCTCCTATTTATTACTCAAATAAGTTTTTTTACAGGAATTTTCACAAAAAAATATGACAGAATACTTTTTGTTTGTTTATTTTTATTTGCCGTGACGACGTACTTAATCATGAGGATTTATAATTTTGATATTACCCTGTTAGGTCTGTATCTCTTGTATTTTCCTTCGCAAAAAATAAAGCAAGATGCGGAATAAACTGCTTATCATCTTTTCGGGAATAATCTTTGTTTGTCATGCACAGACAGGCAGTAAAAAACTATTTCCTTTCTCAGGAACTTTCACCCTCAATTATGAAGTTAAAAAAGTCGGCAATTCTTCGTCAGTTAAAGGAAATATCATTTGCGCTTTTGACGCTGCGAATGCTGCATTTATTCCATCGTTTGCAAATACGATGCAGGATGTTGTAGCGGCAAAGTTACTGGCTAACATAAATTATAATGAGCTGTCCATGCTTACCACAATGAAAGGCGGCAAAAAAATAGGTCTCTTGACCTTAGTTCCAAAACCTGTTTTAGAAAAATCTCAAAAAGCTCCGGTGATTACAAAAACCACAATGACAAAAATTATTCAAAGCTTTCCTTGTCAGAAAATCGTTGTCACATTGAATGACTCTACAAAAATTGAAGCCTGGATAACTAATTCGATGGTCTTGCCTGTTAACGATGCAGTGCAGTTTTCCAACTTAGGCTTTAAGAATAAATCGCCGTTCAATACAATAAACATTACTAGTTTGAGCACTACTTCTCTGGAAACTATTGTAACAACTAAAAACGGTGACGTGACGAAATTTACTGTAACAGATATAAAAAAGGTAAAACCGGTCGCCGCATTTTTTAGTTCTGATGGTTACAACATCATGGATGCGCGAGCCTTGCTCATGCACTGAAACCATTCCTTTTTACAACTTCTTTAACAACACTCTACTTTAAAATGAAAAACAAAATTTGTATTTTTGAACTAAACCTATAATTTCCAACTAATGCCTGTATTAGATTTCGACAAATTTAAAGAAGACTTCAGCTTGCACAATCACCGGGCAAGAGTATTTTCATGGCCGTTTTTCGGTACGCTCATATTTAGTGCCGGATTATTCATTTTGTATAAACTGAATCAGTATGTCGATCCCTGGGTAAGCTGGCGCCAGGCATTAGGAAACGCAACTCATTTCTGTGAAATGAATCGTTTTGACCAACTGATTGTACAGCCGTCAAACACATGGTCGAATTTAGGTTACATCATTATCGGCTTGATGTTCATCAGCATTGCAAAGAACGACCACAAATATGAACACAAAAAAAATGTAAATAATCTGTTAGCTAAATTCCCGGGATTCTCTTATTTAATTGGCTTCTCAGCTTTATATATGGGTTTCGGAAGTTTTATGTATCATGCCACACTTACTTTCTTCTTTCAGAAATTAGACCAAACCGGCATGTACTTTTTATTCGTTGCTTTTCTTTCTTATGTATTATTCAAATTGTTTCCGCAAATAAAATTCCGTGGAAAAATGTATGTTTCCAATAAGTTCTTTATTATATCCGCAGTGATTGTACAATTGCTTTTCTTTTTCTTTCTATGGAAATTACCGATTAACATCTTGTTTCCATCACTCACGCTGTCATTCTTTGCTGCCAACTTCATACTGATTACAAAAATTAGAAATTCCGAATCAATCTTAAGTTTACTAAAAGCATCCGCTATCACGCTTTTAATAGCGGCATCTATATGGTTTTTAGATATCACAAATAAATTGTGCTCTCCTACCAGTATATTTCAAGGCCATGCACTATGGCATCTACTGAATACAGTTAGTATTTTCTTAGCTTATTTATATTACAGAAGTGAAACATTCCTTACACCGGAAGAACAAACTGCCGTAGAATCTGTTTAAACATTGGCATAGTTTAAGTAACTTTGCGTTATAATTTTTTTTATGCAAAAGAAACTATCCATTCTGTTTATCGCCTTTTCAACTGTCTTTTTTAGTAGTTGTGATGCTTTATTACAAAACATTCAAAAATCCAATCAACAGCAGACTGCTTCCAATCAGGCTGCAGGAAAAGCACCGAAGCGTGCCTACACATTAACTTTACCGGCAAACAAAGACAGGATCCTGCCGGATGGTTATGCTGCCGGTGATATTATGGCGACAAGCCCCAATCCTTTTGGTATCCGTTACAAAGATTATATTTTTTTAGATTTTGATATTCATACTGAATATTATAAAAAAGGCGCTCCTGCCTGGGATGGCGGCAAGAAAGATTTAATCATGGATATTGTTACAGCGAGAACTGATCCTGAAAAGAAAAGACCTTGTCTGGTTTTTTTATTTGGCGGTGGCTTTGCAGGTAAGTATGATGACTGCACACAGGAAATCTGTAAAGGAATGGCACAAAAAGGTTATGTGGTTGTTGCTGCGGATTATCGCGTTGGTTTTAAAAATGCTTTATTAGCCGGACAATGTATCGGCGATTTTAATACAGGCATGTATCCTGCATTTATACGTTCTGTGCAGGATGCACGTTCTATAGTTCGTTATTTAAAAGCAAATGCAGACAGACTGGGCATTGACAGAAATATGATTTTTATGAGCGGACAAAGTGCGGGTGCATTAACCTCTATCGGACTTGCATTACTGGATAATAATAATGCTCCTAAAAATATTCTTGAACAGGTTGGCGGAAGTTTAGATCCTATGAATGATAATATGCAATATGATTCAAGAGTTGCAGGAATCATTTCTATGGCAGGTGCTGTAATAGACCCGAATTTAGTATTGGGTAAAAAAATAAGTACACCGATGAATTTTATCTGTGGAACTTGTGACGAATTGATTGATATGAATTCAGGTCCCCCGTTCAGATGTCCCGACCAGAAATCATTTCCGACTGTGTACGGTGGTGCTGCAATTTATGAAGCTGCTAAAGCCGGTAATAATTCTGTTTATCTGAATATGATTTGCAATGGCTCACACAGCATGGGTTCTGTTGGTTATACTACATTAATAGAAATGATAAGCGAGTATACTTACAGCATTATCCAGGGAAACCCAATGACAGGAAAAAAAATTACGCCGGCAGCAAAAGGTGTTTGTAATAAGCCTGATTTGTGTAAATAGTATCAGATATTATCCATATCGAGATATTTAAACTTAAAGAATCTTTTTACTCTGAAGATGGCTCCTGCTGATTCTTTCACCGCATCCTTTAATGCGATATTCAAATCGTCATGATATAGCGAATTATTTCTTAAATAGATATGCACATAATATCCGTTTTCTTTACTGATTGTATATCCGATATATTGATAGTTGGTATTCTTATCAACCAGATTATAAATAACCTTACAGCTCGTTGGGTCCTGTTCTAATTTTTCTTTCTGTTGACTTGGCGTGCCAATCAATACAACATCTGCATTCACCCCATTGAAATATTCGTCAGTAAGTTTATGTGTAGCAAAATAAGCATCTGTAAGTCCGTTATAATCATGACAAGTTGCTTTTACATAATGAGGAAAAACACCGGCATCGCCGAATAAAATATTAATTTTCTTTTTGTCAATATCCTTTATTTTATTGATATTCTTGGCTAAAATATAGTGTGAACGCGGAACAAAGAAAGCAGAACCTGCATTGTTTGTTATAGATGCCAGTTCAATAAAATTTTCATCATACAAGCCTTTCGAGAAAATAATAAGATTCAGAAATCCTGCTATCAGTATAATTTTTACTTTATCAAGGTGACTGCTGTTTTCCAGTTCGATGATAGCAAATATAATGAATGGAAAGAAAAGTTGGAATGGAAATCTGTCGGCGAAATTCATCACTAAAAATGATTTGCCGTACAATCCGAAAAATACCAGAAAAGAAACAAGCCCGATAAAGAATAAAATTTTTTGTTTTCTGAAAAAATACAATACCAGCCCTGCACAAATCAGGTAATACCAGGATGTATACATATTAAAGATGAACGCCAGTTTTCCGAATTGGTTATCCATTACTTTGTGATAAAACGGCAACGGAAACAATAAACCGAATAAATTATATCGCCAGAAAAAGTAAATTAATCCTATAACTGCAACAATGACAATCATTAAATAATTGATTTTTGTGTTTCTGAAAAATTTCAGATGCACAAAATAAAAGAATGCGTAAATAGCACCTTCAGGTCTGGTTAATGTAAGTAGTAAACAAAGTATCCAAAGCGACAACTGCTGTTTATTGCTAATCTCCTCTTCTCTTAGAACAAAAAAAGACTCCAATAATAACCAGCACCATAAAATAGTTTCTAATCCTGAAAAAGCATGTACATACACCTGCCAGTTGGTGACTACTATTAGTATTGCAAACAATCCTATTTTCTTTGATGTTGTTTTTTTATAAATCCTGAACAACATAATCAGCAAAGCAGCCAGGCCAACCAGTTTTATAAAAATATGAGGCGGCACATTTATCAGATATGGGAAAATAGAAAATATTGCGTAAATGAAACTGGTGTACGCTTCTACCGGTTTACCTTCCGTGCTCCAGCTCCACACACCGTGATGAACTAAATTATAACCGTATTTAAAAAAGATAAACGCGTCATCAATTACTATCTGAAAGAAAAGGAGGGTTCCTAAAAAAAGAGAAAGCATAATCATTGCCGTCATGCCATATTTTATGCTATTTTCTTTATTCATCACATTCATTTAATCTATTATTTTAAACGTAAAAATTTTACTTCATAATATGTATACGAAAAATGGGCAACTGCAAAAGTCGAAACATAAGAAAGTAAATACACAAACAAATTAAAATACAACAAGCTTTTGATTTCTAAATATTGAGCAAGAAAAATAAACAGAATGATAAAAATCACGTGATATAAATAAACACCATACGTAATAGAACCAAAATATGAAATCCATTTATTATTGAGCCATTTGTAATTCAGGTCATCTCTTGTCAGATGCAAGATCAGGATTGCCCATTGAATAGAATAAATATCATGTATGAGAAATGGAAAATCCAATCCTTTTGCAAGCATTATTATCATCAGTACTGTGCTGACAAGTATCACACCTTTCTTTCTGAAAAAATTAAGATAGCGATGATCGTTAACATATAAATATGCCAGTAAACAACCGAACAACATACAATACAATCGCGTCAGATATAAAAATGAAGTGATGCACAATAAAATACTTGTCATGTAACTGTTCTTAAAATAAAATTTATTGAGAATAAAAAGCAGGATAACCAATACATACCAGATGTACACACTGATAAACGCAATCTTAAAAATGCGTTTGTAGCTTTTTACTTTGTTCACTATGAGCGGCCAGAAAAAGTAAAATAATTCTTCAGAACCAATACTCCAGAAATGGCCACCATACACAGCCATCCCGCCAAACGTGTACGCTATAGCACCTGCAGCCTGTGGCAGCAGCACCATAAAGAAAGCAAAATAAAATCCTTTGGAAAGATATACATCATGCAGTGTAGGATAAAACTTAGTGAAATAAATTTTGTCGTAAATATCATGCAGAAAAGAATGCGGCGCTAAAAACCAGTAAATAAACATACATAAAAAATACAATGGCCATATTCTGGTTACTCTTGAACGATAAAATTTCCTGACATTGATTTTACTCTCAGGGCTTCTGTCTTTCTCTAAAAATAAAAAATAAGAAATCAAAAAACCACTCATGGTAAAAAAGAAGGTAATAGAACATGTACCTAATGGTTCTAAAAACTTATAGTGATGATAAATACTTGGCAGATGCAGCGCGAATTTTATTTCTTCAATATGAAATAATAAAACATAACTCGCAAGGTAAAAACGAACACCATTGAAATTATGAAAATATTTTTTTGCAGCCATAAAAAAAATAAAGTGTTCGTTACACAAACTCGCTCAACTCAAGCCAACGTAATTCCTTATTATCTAAAGATATAATTATTTCTTCTATTCGCTGTGCGGTTTTCTGTATTTCGGCATGGTCTGTAGCGGCGCCAGATAGTTTTTCAGTGAGTGTCGTTTTTTCTTTATTCAGTAAGTCAATGTCTTTTCCCAATTGCTTGAATTCTGTGTGTTCTTTAAAACTCAGCTTTCGTTTCGGAGTATCAGATACAGTTTTGTTAGTTGCAGATTGAAGATTCTTTTCATCACGCAATGCCTGGCGTTGTTCTTCTTTCAGTTGTAACCTGTATTCATTATAATTTCCTAAGAAATCACGCACCTTTCCTTCCCCTTCAAACACAAACAAATGTTCTGTGAGTTTATCCAGAAAATATCTGTCGTGACTAACAATCACCAAACAACCTTTGAAGTCCATCAAAAAATCTTCAAGCACCTGTAATGTCAGAATATCTAAATCATTTGTTGGCTCATCCAGAATTAAAAAGTTCGGATTCTTCATCAAAATAGTCAGCAAATACAAGCGTCTGCGTTCACCGCCGCTTAAAGTTGAAACTAAATTATATTGTTGTGAGGGTATAAATAAAAATCGTTCCAACACTTGTGATGCACTCATCGTTCCTTTTCCGATTGGTAAAAATTCAGCGATATCTTTTATCACATCAATTACACGCTTGTCTTCTTTCAGTTGCAATCCTTTCTGATTGTAATAACCAAACGCCACTGTTTCGCCTAATACAACATTACCGCTGTCAAAACTTTCCGTACCGATAATAATATTCAGTAAGGTAGATTTTCCACTGCCGTTTCTGCCAACAATCCCAATACGCTCACCACGCTGAAACTTATGTGAAAACTTATCCAGCAATACATTCTCACCGTATGCTTTATGAATATTATGCAACTCCAGAATCTTTCCACCTAAGCGCTGCATCTTCACTTCTATTTCTACTTTCTTGTCCTCTGTTCTTGCAGTTGCGGCCGCTTTTACATTTTCAAAATTATCTACACGCGATTGAGCTTTTGTTGTACGTGCTTTCGGTTGTCTGCGCATCCACTCCAGTTCTTTTCTAAACGTATTTTGCGCTTTTTCTACATTCACACGCTGGTTTTCTTCCCGCAGTTCTTTATTTTCTAAATACTTGGAATAATTGCCTTTGTGTTTATACAAAACACCATTATCTATTTCCAGAATTTCATTACAGATATTCTCTAAAAAATATCGGTCATGCGTAATCATAAGCAGCGTTATGTTATGCTTCGACAAATATTCTTCGAGCCATTCAATCATGTCCATATCCAAATGATTCGTCGGCTCATCCAGGATAAAAATATCAGGTTTGTCCAGTAATAAAATTGCCAGCGCCAGTCGCTTCTTTTGTCCGCCCGACATCGTGCCGACACGCTGGTCAAAATCGAAAATCAAAAACTTGGATAATATGAGTTTTACCTGCTGCTCATAATCCCAGGCTTCTAATTCGTCCATTTTATTCATGGCATTTTGCAAATCACCATGACCATCCAGCGCCTTTTCATATTCCAAACTCGCCATCAGGATAGGATTATCAGCATGCATAATGGTTTGATATACAGTTTTAGTATCATCGAAATCAGGTTCCTGCACCAAAAACCCCGGATTGATATCTTTATGAAATTTGAAATCACCAGATTCAGGCGGTTCCAGACCTTGCATGATTTTGATTAAAGAAGATTTTCCTGTACCGTTTTTAGCAATCAGAGCTACTTTCTGTCCTTTATCTATGAAAAAAGTAATGTTTTCAAATAATAATTTATCGCCGTAATATTTAGAAAGATTATTGACTGTAAGATAGTTCATGGCGCAAAAATACACTTACTATGCAAATTTATTATAAATTTATCTGTGTCTTATTTTACTAAATCAATAGTTATAGTATTATTCAGCTTTTTATGCTTATCAGCCAAAGCTGAACCAAGGTCATATACCTTTAATACACAAAAAAGTAAGATTACTATCCCGTTCAAAGTATTCAACAGTATCATTATTGTTGATGTAAAAGTAAATAAAAGCAAAATTTTAAAATTCATCTTTGATTCCGGTTGTAAAAGCACCATCATTATTCATCCCAAATGGTTGGATTCATTTGATATTCCATATAAACAGAAAGTATATTTCTCCGGTCTGGGCTTTAAAGATTCTGTTGAAACAATGAAAATTGATAATGGAATACTGGAAATTGACCAGCTAAAAGGTGAACATATTCCGATTTATATTCTCAGTAAAGATTCACTAAATCTTGATCATTATTTAGGAACAGATGTTGATGGTCTTTTTGGTGCAGATATCTTTGAAAAATACTACGTGCATGTCAATTACAAAACACGGCTCATTGAAATATACAATCAAAGACCTGCCAAAAAATTAAGTGCAAGTTTTGAAAAAATGCCTGTGCAGATGCGCAAGAGCAAAGGATATTTATCATGCATGGTAATGAATAATAAAAATGAATTATTCATGTCAGAATTATTATTAGATACAGGTTCTAATATTCCGGTGATTATTAAAAACAGGGAACCGGGCGATTTACATCTGGATAAATATATTGATGCAGAAATCGGCGAAGGATTATCAGGACCTATGTATTCCAGAGTAAGCAGGATAAAACGTATTTATATAGATACCTTAAAATTAGACAGCGTTATTGTTGCATTTAATGAAACTCCTATCAGTTTTAAAGAAATGGATGAGAATACCTTAGATGGAAATATCGGTAACGATATTCTGAACAGGTTAGATATTTATTTTGCGTATCCTGAAAATGCTATATATTTCAGACCTACATCAAAAATCAGGGAACCATTTGATTTTAATATCTCAAATATTATTCTGCTGGAAAACAAATCAAAACATGGCGGATTTATTGTAAAAAGTATTGCCAGTGATTCACCGCCATTATTAGCCGGTCTGCAAAAAGGAGATGAAATTATAAAGATAGACAGGAACAATGCGGATGAAATGAATCTGGAAGATGCATTATCCTTACTCAATAAACGTATCGGTAAAAAAATAACTATCCAGTATCAGAGAAACAATATTAAAACAAAGGTTACATATAAGCTGATAAGTATAATTTGAGAGTAGCGAGTAGCAAGAAGCGACGCATTCCATGCGTCAACTATCTTTGCATAAATTTTCTGAAAAACAATCTCCACCTATATTTGTTAGTTTATAACTTTGACTATATTGTCTATTCTTTATATCTATATTATTCATGTCAAAACTTGCTGCGCAGGACAAATTTATTGACTTTTCTGATTATGGAAGACCAATCGCCAGACTATTTGTTGAACAAATAAAAGGCACGGGACTAACACCGATACATGTTACTTTTCTATTTGGCGTTTCCGGTTTATTGGCTGTTTACTGTATGCTCACCGGTTGTTATTTTATGGCCGCTTTCTTTATTATTATTAAATCAATTATCGATGCTGCTGATGGTGAATTAGCCAGAGTAAAAAACAGTCCTTCTTATACAGGCAGATATTTGGATAGTATCTTTGACATCATTATAAATCTACTGCTATTCATTACCATCTGGTATATTTCTAAAACAACTTTTTTTCTAACGATGGCATCCTTCATTGGGTTTCAATTACAAGGTACACTGTATAATTATTACTATGTTATTCTGAGAAATAATTCCCTTGGCGGTGATGCCACGAGCAAGGTATTTGAATACAAAGCGCCAAAGGCATTCCCATCAGAAAAACAAAGAAACGTGACTATTTTATTTGTAATTTATGCAATTTTTTACGGATGCTTTGACAGAACAATACACTTTTTTGATAAGAGCGCCTGCAACGTAAAAACATTCCCTAAATGGTTTATGACATCGCTTTCTATTTTCGGATTGGGATTCCAGTTATTGATTATTTCCATTATGCTGCTCTTACGCCTAACTGAATATATTGTGCCCTTTTTTATCGGGTATTCCCTGCTAATTTTCTTGTTAATTGGCGTGAGAAAGGTTTTTGTTGCGTGAGTAGCAACGTAAAGACCTTACCCTGTAGAGCTGTGCTTGGCCACCCTGAGAGAATGGTTCAGACAAAGTCTGAATTGGGTGAGATAACAAAGAGACATAAACCAAATAAATCCGTAAATTGCCGTAGAAAATAAATCATAAATCATAAATACAAAGCTATGCAAGGAATATTCTTAGTGAAAAACGGAAAAGCAAAAGATGCTTTTGAATTCAGGGATATACAAATGCACGAACCGAAAGACGACGAAGTAGGTATCATTGTGGAAGCATCCGGTATCAACTTTGCAGATGTCCTTGCAAGATTAGGACAATATCAGGATTGCCCGGATTTACCGGCAATTATTGGCTATGAAGCAGTTGGACGCGTATCTAAAGTCGGAAAAAATGTAAGCTCATTATCTATTGGCGACAGAGTGCTGGCATTCACAAGATTTGGCGGTTACAGTCAGTATGTAACACAACAGGAAAGTGCTGTTGCAAAAATCAGCGAAACAATGGATGTTGGTAAAGCTCTGGCATTAGCTACTCAATACAGCACCGCCTATTACGCATGTGCAGTCGCAACAAATGTATTACCAAATGAAACAGTATTGATTCATTCAGGAGCAGGCGGCGTTGGTACTGCATTGATACAATTATGCAAATTAAAGAATGCAAAAATTTACAGCACAGCAGGCAGCGAAAGCAAACTGGAATATTGCAGAAAACAAGGTGCTCATGTTGCTATCAATTATGTGAAAAATGATTTCTCCAAAGAAATAAAAGAACCGATTGATGTTGCTTTTGATGCTGTAGGCGCTGAAAATTTCAGAAAGAGTTATAAACTATTAAACCGCGGCGGTCGTATAGTTGGTTATGGTGCTTCATCCATGACGGATGCGCATAATATATTATCAAAAGCAAAAATGGGACTTGCATTCGGCGTGTATCATCCTGTGCAATTACTGATGGAAAGCCGTTCTATGATTGGCGTAAATATGTTACGAATTGCAGATTATAAACCTGAAACGTTGAAGCATTGCATGGAAAGTGTTATACAATTATTGCATGAAGGAAAAGTAGATCCACATGTTGGAAATATGTATCCTGTAAAAGATATTGCACAGGCACACGATGACATGGAAGGCCGTAAGACTATGGGTAAGATTGGTTTAGTATGGTGATCTGTCAATGGTCAATAGACAATGGTCAATAGACAAATAATTTCAAATAAAATAAAACAATGGGCAGCTGAACTGGGCTTCTCACATTGCGGAATTGCAAAAGCAATATTCTTAGAAGACGAAGCACCCAAACTGGAAGAATGGCTGAAACAAAACTACCAGGGCGAAATGCATTATATGGAAAACCATTTCGATATGCGCCTCGACCCGCGAATACTCGTTCCCGAAGCAAAGTCCGTCATTTCACTAAGCTATAATTATTACACAGATTTAAAACAAAACAGTGAGGCATCGAAACTGTCCAAATACGTCTATGGCGAAGACTACCACCACGTGGTAAAAGACAAACTGAAAATATTATTACAAAAAATACAACAGGAAATCGGTGATATACATGGCAGATGTTTTGTAGACTCCGCGCCTGTTATGGAACGCGCCTGGGCAAATAGAGCCGGCATTGGCTGGATAGGAAAACATTCCCTGCTGATTAATAAACAACAAGGCTCCTTTTTCTTTTTAGCGGAACTGATTGTAGATGCAGAACTCGAATACGATACAGCATTTATTACAGACCATTGCGGAACCTGCACCGCCTGCATGGACGCCTGCCCTACTGATGCGATTGTAGAAAACAAAGTTGTAGATGGAAGTAAATGCATTTCTTATTTCACGATAGAATTGAAAGATGCGATACCGGCTGCATATAAAGATAAATTCGAAGACTGGATGTTTGGCTGCGACATCTGCCAGGATGTATGCCCCTGGAACCGTTTTGCAAAACCACACAACGAACCAAAGTTTCAACCTAAACAACAATTACTTTCTATGAACAGAAAAGAATGGAAAGAAATTACAGAAGATGTATTTAATGAATTGTTTCGCAACTCTGCTGTGAAGCGAACAAAATATGAGGGCTTGAAAAAGAATTTGGAGTTTTTGATGTGATGCAATTTATTGTATTTTATTTAGCTTACTAATTTTATATTTATCTATTTCATTTATCCAATTCTCATTGTTCAATACATTATTATATGGATCTTGAATCATTTCTGGAAAATAATTTTTGTTTTTCATTTTATCTCTATTAACAAGATATAACCAGTAAAAATCTTTCTTTCGTTTTGCAACTGAATATTCATTTCTTGACCAAAAAAAATAAGGTGTTTCACCATCATATGATTTTACCTCTATAAAACGATTTGGTAATTCTTCAGATTCGTGGTTATATGAAGCTATATCGTAGCCCTCATTGACAATGTATTCAGCAACCCAATCTATTTCCTTCTGCTCCTTAAGCCTAATAAATTCAAAATTTAAAACATACTTTTCTGCTTCTTCACCATATATCTGCTGTTGTTCCACAACCTTACGAAACTCTTCAATGCCAATTTTTCTTTGTTTGATCTCGGGTAACACAGTCTTATCAAATAATTTCTTATAACGATTATTAATAATAAAATTATTGAGTTCAGTAGTAGGATGAGTTTTAATTGCACCAAAGTCAATCAATAATTGCTTGAAATTTGAATATTTTAAACTGAAAGCTCGGTTGTTTATCTGTAACGACCTATAAATTATATCGTGTGATAAATATTCTGAACAAAATATTTTATGAAATTCATCATCATCTTTTAACGCTTTGAAAAGATACTCAACAAATTTATCTGTCATTTGAACAATACTATTCAAAGAATCAAGGATGTCATTATTTAAAATAAGAAAGTTGTTATCAAAGACTAATATTTCTGTCTTTATAGCTAGTTCTAAACAACCATCAAAAATACTTCTACCATCAATTACTCGGTTATAGAATAATTTTTCAATGTCATTTTTCGAATAATTGGCTTCCTGGTTATATTTTAATGTACTTAGTAATTCAAAAAAATAATTTGGTGTGCCAAAATTGTCATACCCTCTAAGTTCTTCTAGCATAATTAGAGATTAAACCATTAATTATATCTGATTCATCATTATTATCGATTCGTTGAAAAAGAGGTATGTCATCATTTATAATTTCTTCCATACGCTCTATTTTCACACGAAGCCTATCATTGATAACTTCATCTATCGAATCATTTGAAAGTATATAAAAATATTTTGTTATTTGATCTTCATCTAAACCAACCCTATGAATACGATCTTTAGATTGTATAAAATTAGAACAATTATAGTCCCTTTCTAAATATATTGCATTATGACAACCCTTATGTAAAGAAATTGATTCAGCCACAGAAAAAGGGTTAGCAATTATTACGTTGAAATCATCATTTAGTGGATTATTAAAGGCTTTAATTGTCTCTTCTCTTTCATATTGTGGAGTTTCTCCAATTAGAAGTTTTGATTCAATACCGTTATATTCTAAATATTTTTTTAATTCTTTGGCATTTTGTATGAAAATTGTCCAAATAATTACCTTTCCATTATCAGGAAATATTTCTTCCAAAAGCAAAGATAAAATGCTTCTAAATTTTTGCGGTGTTTCTATAGTTGGATAATTAATGATTTTATTAAAGAACTCAGAATCATTAATGAATTCGTCAGTATCTGTTGTGAAAATAGCATTTGGATCAAATTCACCACTTAACTCATTATTTTCCAATGAATCTCTTAATGTTTTTGACAAGAGTGATGGGTTTGTTGATGCTTGTCTTAATCTTATAAGTTTTGCTCTATTTAAAACATCTTTAACAGTTGCAGAATTGTTTTCTTTAAAATGTGGAAGATATTGAGATTCTATAAAGTCGTAAATTTCTCTTTGATGTAAATCCATTTCAACAGGAATATACCTTTCTTCCACAGGTGGAAGCTTTAGGTCATTCTTTTTTATTCTAATAAAATAGGGAGAAATGTTATCTTTTAACTCTTGAACACGTTGAGATTCTGGCGAGCTATTGAATGTCATATCCTCCAGATTATGATAATGAAACTTTAGAATTTCTTTAAATTTAAATGGGTAGATAAATTTATACAAGTTAAAGATGTCTTGGTACCCGTTAGGGACAGGAGTACCCGTTAATATTGCTCTTGATACAGCTTCTTTCGATATTTCAGTTACACTTCTTCCCCAAACACCTTCTGGATTCTTAATTCTATGAGCTTCATCTACAACAACCATTGTTTTATTTCGCTTCAAAAAATCAATGATATCATTTTGAAAACGGTCAACTCCTCCGTGAAAAATCAATGTTAATTCAGGTGAGTTTGGTGAGTATAAATGTTCCAATTTTTGTTTAACGGAAATCTCAATATCTCCTGACATTCTAAATGAATTTGGTTTATATCCAAAACATTCAAAAAATTCATTTTCCCATGGAGCAAATGATGAAAGAGGACCAACAACTAAAAGTTTATTTACGTGACGGGAGTCTTCTTTGGGTAAACTTTTTAAATAAGCATATGCACCATACACTATAGATGTTTTACCTGCGCCGGGAACGGCAAAGTTGCAAGAGTTTTGTGCAAATGCCATATGAAAAGATGACAACAACTGTAATGGATAAAGTGGTCTCTTTAATGTGGATTTTAAAACCCTCTGAAACTCATCAAATTGATCTATCAAAGATTGGTTTTCATTAAATTCGTTATTGCGAATTGCTCTTGCGTTCTCACTAAATATCTCAAAGTTTTCTTCCTCTTTAGAAAAGGCATTTAACTCTTGTTGGATATTTTCTGTTAATTGATAAGTGTGGTCAAACTTACTTAATAAGCTTTGTATTTCTTGAAATACTTTTATTTTGGTTTCCTCTCTAAAAGGAATGTTTAGACATGAATCATCACTTGTATAATCAAGTCTTTTAAGAGAAATTAAAAGTCTTTTAGTTTGCAATAATTCTTCTGTATCTCCATTTATTACATAAAAATTATCCACGACGTTTATATCTATAGAATAATTCATTATAAGCTTCTTTTAATTTGGTAGCTAATTTGGTTAATCTTATTTGCTTTCTCTTTTACATCTTCAATTTCATTTACAGGCACTTTTTTGACATCTATATTTTCCAATAATTCAATTATATGAGTTAATACTCTTGACGGTGATTTTTTTTGAAGTGAGTCAAAAATTTTTTCACCAAGATTCTTAACCATTTCTTGTATTTCAGGCTTAGAATAATTTTTATGATTTTGTTTTATAGCTTCAAATGCTTTTAAAGCACTTTTTAAATTCTTTTCTGGAGCTTCGGCTGCTCGATTATAATAAATACTAGTCTTATGATCATTTAGATTTTCTATAAATGCACTTATCTCCTTATCAAATTTTGAACTATCAAAAAATAATTTATCTCTTGCATTTAAATGCTTTTCAAGATTTGTTGAATTAAAATCTATTTTTGGCTCTTTTGGAAGTTTTTTAATTATTTCATTATGCTTCTTTGAAAAGCTTTGCCAAATTTCCTTGTCCCCAAACAAATGGTTCTCTCGATTTCCTTCAGCTATATTTCTGAATTCTTTCCCATCATATTCATTCCTAATCCTTAAGTAATCGAATGCAATAATTTTCAAATCATCAACATCACTATCCGTATAACCGTCAAATGCCTTTTTACTTGATTCGCCATATAAATTCTTCAACCACTTAGTTAAAGATAAAAATTGATCTTCTCTACTATCCAACTGAGTATAAATACCATCATATTCAAGATATTCAAGATACTCATCCATTACGGTCATAGTATCAAGATATTTTTGAATTTCACCCTCAGATTCTCCCATCCAATCAGATATACTTTTAATGGCATCAGATTCTGATATTTTAGGAGTTAGCTTTTCAAATATTTGCTTTGCTTTAAGATATTTCTCAATTGGATTATAACCTAATTTTTCGTCTTCACCCATTTGATAGGTGGTTTCAAGCCTTTCTATTTCAATTGGATTCTCATCAAGTGTGACAGGTAACACAATAGCTTTGAAATAACCGGTTCTATCTATTTTATTTAAGAGCATTGCTCTTCTATTTCCGTCAATTATTACTCCATCTTTGGTAATAATTCCAACCTTCTGTTGTTTATTTAACCTAAGGCTCTCTTCGGTTTTTTTGTTTCGATCAATTTTTGAGTCCCAAAGTAATTTCTCAATTAAATTTCTTCCCTCTTCCGTCTCAATATTTATCGATTGGTTTTGTTTTTCTAAGGATTTAGTTCTACTGAGAATTCTTCCGTTGTACTTATTATAAATTAAATATGAAAGTGGAATATTGTAAACCTTTTCTGTTTTAAGTTGCTTATCCCACATAATCTCGTGGTTTAACAAATCAGTTCGGTTCTTATCTCTTTCGATTATTTCCTGTATTTTTTTTATTCGAACATCTTTATTCATAGTCATTTTTTATTGGCTTTTGTAGAAATTTTATTTACAGCATATAAAGCAAAGAGTTGTGATACAGGAACTTTCTCTTTATTTTGAAAAATCACTACCTTTTCTTGTGTTAACAATTCATTAGGGCAATTAACTCTTTTCATGATTTTTGGTATGCTATCGATCAATAATGTAGGTTCGGTTTTGTTATCTTTTGAGATATTCTTCTCATACATTTTCTGTAGTAATTCTGAATTACCAATCTTTTCTGAAAAACCATTGTTTATTAAAGCTATGAATTCATTTCCAGTTTTTATTTTAGAGATAAGCGGTTCTAATTTTTTATAAAATCCGTCTTCAACACTTTGTATTGGAAAACCTTTGCCAGTACCATATTGAATAGAGGTTATCCATTTGCCTTCATATTTTCCACTTTTTTCAATATTGTAATTAGAAAGAGTAACCGTCATATTTCCATCTTTGATGGGATGTCTTCTAAAACGAGCACCTTTATTTTTAACTGGTGGATTATTGAATGATTTCAGAGAAAAAGTATTGAGATCGATCACATTTTCCAGATTAGGTTGTTTTTGTATAATCAACTTTCCATCCCATTTTACATTTAATTCTTGTAATACTACCTTTGCAAAGGCTCTGCTTACAGAACAACAAACGGCATTACCAACCAATCTCCATTTAGTATTTTCTAATCCAATGAATTGGTACGTTATAGGAAATCCCATAATAATCGCTGCTTCTCTGACTGTAGGTGATCTATATTCACCATGTCCGGTTCTCTTTATTTCAGATCTATAGATAATAGATTCTCTGGAATTAGCAATTTTAGTAGCTGTTATCGTTCTGCTTGGTTTGTTCTCATTTTCTGGAAAAGACATTTTCCCCATGAATGGATGATTGGTTTTCCAAAACTTTGAAAACCTCCATTCAACTTCATATATTCCTGTATCATAAAAATGATCCGTTATCTTTTTTTGTTCTATTGCAATAGGATATTGAACATCCTTTATCTTCTTAGAACTTATTTTTTCAAATGGAGATGGAAAGTTATTTTTAATTGAACTTATAGAATTATATAATGGTAATTTAAGTTCTGATCTTTTTGCTTGATGAGTTACATTCGGAACTACTAACTTTTTCTTTTTTAATATTTCACCTGAAATAACTCTTTTTCTAGCTTGAATTGAACCATAGTCAGCTGAATTTATAATAGATGTATTATCATATAAATCGATTGCAATAGTTAATGGTCCAATTCTATGTTTCTTAGCCCATTCTTCAAGTCCCAAATCCTTAAAGGTATAAGATGTTTGTAAATACCTTTTAGAATTAACAACATTTTCCATGAACCAAGCCTTAAGTTTTGAATTAGGTTGATGTTTCTTTACAGCCACAATTCTCAAAAATGCCTCGGTTAATTCAACTCCAAGTGATTTATCTGCTTTACCTGACTTATTAGAACTGGAAAAACTTACACATGGTGGACTGCCAATGATTACATCAGTATCTGGAATTTTATGTATTTCTTCTATTGATGTCTTAAAATCCAAAATGTTTTTCGTATCACACTTTAAATTAAAATTGTGATTGAATGTATCTATTGCAGGTTTCCAATAATCATATCCTTGTAAAACATTGAATCCCATCTGTCGGAATCCTTCAGAAAAACCACCTGCTCCGCAAAAAAAATCTATGACCGTTAATTTACCCATATATGGTTTATCTCGCTTATCTAATTATTTGTACAAAGGTAATCAATATTGATTATTTATTATATTTCTAATATTATCAACACAAGTGTTGATATCATTTTTTATTTGACACTCCCATTTTGTTAATACATTTCTGGCGCAGGTCATCATTCGGAAGACCTGCGTTTATTAAATAAGCCAGTCTCCGACTTGAAATCACAAAAATTAAAACCGTTGCATGCAAAGACTATAATTGTTGAAATTAGCATATAAAGAAGACAATCTAAAATCAATTCACAACTTACGATTGATAGATGATATTATTGGCGAAGTTGAAATTAGCATATAAAGAACACAATCTAAAATCAATTCACAACAATAAGCAAAAGGCAATCACTAAGATTGCCTTTTATGATTAATAGTTATTTTGCTTATCTAGTTGCCCCCAATTCTATATGCAAAACCAAAATTAAAATCTGATGAATAGTTTAATAATTTATGCACGTAGGCATTTGAATTTTTGTTTGTTTGCAGGAAACCGAAATTGTTACGCACGCCAAAGTCAAATAGCCAATGTGTTTTAATAGGAACTTTTAATCC
The DNA here is from genome assembly GCA_043757615.1 of Sphingobacteriales bacterium. Lineage (GTDB taxonomy): Bacteria > Bacteroidota > Bacteroidia > Chitinophagales > JADIYW01 > JADJSS01. The sequence goes on from JAYVPA010000096.1 coordinate 21,706, forward strand.
TACACCCAATACATAACCCATATCAAACACATGATAATCATTTGTAACGGTTCTTTTAAAAATATTACCATTCGTGTTGTCTTTAAAAACATCTCTTGCATTCAGTAAGAAACCAAAGTACAAACCTGTATTCACGTAAGGCTGAACTTTCTTATTACCAAATGTCAGCTCCACTAGCAGCGGTATGGTGATATACTTTGTACGGTGATGAGAAACAGATGCTAAAACCTGGTTACCTTCTTTGTTAGTATAAGTAATTCCATTATATCTGTCACCTTTGTCAGCAAAACCAACACCGGAACGGATACTTACCATATTTGAAATATTATATCTTAAAAAAAACTCTGCAGCAGCCCCAATATCTACTTTGGAGTTAATTGCATTTTTACCAATGGATTTGGTAAGACTGGGGCCTACTTGAATACCGATGTCTGTACTTCCGGCAAAAGAAACAGATAAAAATGAAAACCATAATGCTATGGCTGTTGTTAGGTTAAAAAATAATTTTGATGTCTGTTTTACGGTCGTTTTTGATGATGTTGTTAGTTTCATATTTATTAATTTTATACCACTACAACGACAGATAAATCATAAAGTTTAGTAAAAACAAAATATGTGGAAATTATACAATAACTGAATTTTTAAATGAAACATTTCAACAAAAACTTCACTGTTTTCGGTTATTTAAGCGGATATTTAAAAAATGCAAACAAACTTATGAATAAAATTATTTTTACTGCTGCCGGTATTTTTTTTACCATGTTATCCTTTTCCCAAAGAATTGAAAACCTTAAACTGATTGAATTAAGTAAATCTTACAAAGGATTTAAGCTAAACAATGTGCCGCAGAAAGATTTCATAGAAAACCTGCAAAGTACTGCGCCGGATAACCTGAAAAAAGCAACTGATTTTATTATACAAACCATTAGCACAGATAATAAATTATTGACACCGCAATATCTTTCACTACCTGATAAAAAAACGTTGATGTTTATAGGAATTATAAATGCTATAAATCAGAACAGCGAAAAAGAAAACCAAGTGAATGAAAATGAACTGATAGACACTTTAAGAAAAAAAGGTATCTCCATGAATGAGCTGGTAGATAATTACTACAATCTTTTATTTACTGCTGTGGGTAATAAGATCAAACCATTTGATTTATCAAAAACTGATTTTAAATTAAATGATTATAACTTAACTACAGATTCGTATAAAGGAATATTTTTCTTACAGTGTATGAAATTATGTAATATTGAAATATGGGGTTACATGAATATTGTAAAACCTGCGAATACAAAAAAAGCATACGACTATATTAAAAGATTTCCGAAAATAAACGGAACACCTTATTATCAGTTCATGGATTTTGATTTTCCTGATTTTAATGTTTACATAAACGAAAGTGACGGTATGCAGAGTTACAAAAATTATTACATCAATAAATATTACGATTTGCTTTTATCACATATTACTTCTCTTAACAAGGAAGGAGCAAGTGAAGAAGACATAAATGGGTTGTTAGTAGGTTCTGTTTTAAAAGATAAGAATCTTTATAAATATAGCAAGAACAAAGAAACACTAGAGAAACTATTTACAGGAATAAAGCAGTAAAACAACTAACTAATTTTATTCTCCACCCTTCAAAATGTAGACACATATTTGCATTTTGTAATTATAATAGTTATATTTATATCTGTTCAGATAAGAACAATATAACATCATCATTAAACTCAATCAAATGAAAAAAACAATTATTTACGCAAGCGTCATCCTATTGGCTGCTGCGTGCAACATGAAAGGAAGCGGCGACAAAGCAGTTGCCGACAAACCTGTTTCAGTATCAACAAATGACGATTACCCGTACACTCTTAATGAAGGCTGGAAAGACTGGCAAACAGGAGACAAGAAACACATTGCTACCGTTTTGAAAATGCTGAAAGCATGGGAAACAAAAAATGTAGCGGAATGTGTATCATATTTTGCAGATACGGCAGGGTTTTCTATGGACAAATATCACAGTGTTTTACCACATGACAGCATCACTGGTTTTATTCAGGGCACTTATACAAACTACAAAGATCTGAAAATCACAGTCCAGGATTGGGAGTCTGTAATTTCTGCTGATAAGAAAGATGAATGGGTAACAGTTTGGTACAGACAATTCTGGGTAAACAGTAAAGGTATTGCCGATTCTGTTGACCTTATTAACGAAGCAAAAATGAAGGACGGCAAGATTATTTATCTTGATGAATATTCAATGCATTTTCCGGAAGCAAAAAAATAAATTAAATTATATGTACACGAGTCTTCTTTTTTAGAAGACTCGTTTTTATT
>JAYVPA010000097.1:0-6318 GCA_043757615.1 Sphingobacteriales bacterium
TTGTGTTTCAAAATGAAGAAAAAGAGAAACGCGCAGCGGAGTTGTTGATTGCCAACAAAGAACTTATTTTTCAAAATGAAGAGAAAGAAAAACGTGCTGCAGAATTAATCATCGCAAATAAAGAACTTGTTTTTCAAAATGAAGAAAAAGGAAAACGATCAGATGAATTAATTATTGCGAATAAAGAACTTGTTTTCCAGAACAAAGAGAAAGAAAAAAGAAAAATTGAAAATAGAGAACTGGAAGCATCTAATTACTCTGCAAAACTAACTTCTCAGTATTCACTAAGCCTTATAGAAGCAAGTCGTGATCCGTTAATTGCTATTAGTATAAAAGGTAAAATAACGGATATGAATGTTGCCTTCTCAAAAGTGACAGGTAAAACGTATGAACAAATTATTGGCACTGATTTTTTCGATTATTTCACCGAACCGCAAAAAGCACGAGAAGTATATCAGGAAATATTCGCAAACGGGTTTGTAGCAGATTATCCGTTAACCGTAAAAGATCATAAGCTAACAGATGTTTTATTTAATGGTTCGGTTTATAAAGACGAACAAGGAAAGGTAATAGGCGCTGTAGTTGTGGCACGTGATGTGACAGAACAAAAGAAAATAGCAACAGATTTAATAGAAGCAAGAATATTTGCAGAGCTGGCAACAGAAATTGCAGAAGTAGCAAAAATTAAGGCTGAAAGTGCCATGCGAATTGCAGAAGATGCAGTAAAAGCTAAACAGCAATTCTTATCCAATATGAGCCATGAAATCCGCACACCCATGAATGCTATTATTGGCTTTACAAAAGTAGTATTGAAAACAGATTTGACGGTAAAACAAAAGGAGTATTTACAAGCTATAAAAATGAGCGGCGATGCATTGATTGTGTTGATTAATGATATATTGGATTTAGCAAAAGTGGATGCAGGAAAGATGTCGTTTGAGCATACACCATTTAAAATGGCATTGTCTATTTCAGCAATGTTGCATTTATTTGAAACAAAAATTCAGGAAAAAAATCTCAACTTAATTAAAGATTATGACACTAACATTCCTGAAGTATTAGTGGGTGATTCCGTTCGTTTACACCAGATTATTTTAAACCTCGTGAGTAATGCAGTAAAGTTTACAATAAAAGGAGATATCACTGTAAAGGTTCATTTGTTGAATGAAGATGCTGAAAAAGTAACTATAGAGTTTTCTGTTACAGATACAGGAATCGGAATTCCTGAAAATAAAATAGATAAAATCTTTGAGAATTTTCAGCAAGCATCCAGCGGAACATCCAGATTATATGGTGGCACCGGCCTGGGTTTGGCTATTGTAAAACAATTAGTAGAACCACAAGGCGGCACTATCAGTGTAAAAAGCAAAGAAGGAAAAGGCTCTACATTCAGTTTTATATTGTCGTTTCAAAAAACAACAGAAGTCGCAGCAGCAGGAATTGATGTAGCAGAATTAGATGCTGAAACAAAGGATATAAAAGTATTGGTAGTAGAAGATATTGCACTCAATCAGTTACTGATGAAAACGCTGTTGGATGACTTTGGATTTGAACGTGACATAGCATCCAACGGGAAAATCGCGATTGAAAAGCTGCAATCAAAATCATATGATATTATTTTGATGGACTTGCAGATGCCTGAAATGAACGGATTTGAAGCTACAGAATACATTCGTAATACGATGAATTCCAATATTCCGATTATTGCGCTGACTGCAGATGTTACCACCGTCGATCTGGCAAAGTGCAAAGCCGTTGGTATGAATGATTACATAGCAAAACCGGTAGATGAAAGATTATTATACACCAAAATCATTGGCTTAGTAAAAAAAACGTCATCGATCAATGAAAGTGTAAAGAATGATATAGTTGAAATTCAAAAACTAAAATGTATTGATTTAGATTATCTGATACATCGTACAAAATCAAATCCTATACTGATGATGGAAATGATTTCATTGTATTTAGAACAAACACCACCATTAATAAATGCAATGAAGGAAAGTTTGCAAAATAAAGATTGGAAAATGTTGTATTCGACAGTACATAAAATGATTCCTTCTTTTTCCATTGTTGGTATTAGCAAAGATTTTGAAAACATGGCAAAAAAAATACAGGAATTTGCCGACATGCAACAACAAGATGATGAAATACAAGAAATAGTATTAAAGCTTGAAAAAGTTTGTACACAAGCATGTATTGAATTGGAAGAAGAGTTGAACAAAATAAAAAATACACACAAATGAATGACGAAACTAAAATAAAAATTTTCCTGGTGGATGATGATGCCTTACTGTTGAAGTCATTGGAAATTGAATTTCTGCAGCACGGTGGTTTTGTTGTTGAAACGTATGCAACAGGGGAGCTTTGTTTGCAAAATTTATCTAATCATCCGGATGTAATTATTTTAGATTATCATTTAAATGGTATTGATAGGAATGCGATGAATGGCATGGATGCATTAGATAAGATAAAAGCATTTAATCAGAATATTCCTGTAGTAATGTTATCTTCACAGGATAAAATAGATGTTGCAATAAATTGCATACATCATAAAGCCTCAGATTACGTAGTTAAAAGTGAAACAGCTTTTGTTCGATTACAAAAAATCATTGCAGATATTCTTAATTATAAAAAGATAGAAAAAGAATTGGTTTGGTATATGGATAGAATGTAGATTACCACCCACTTTTTTATATTACCAAATATTATTTCCGTATGGATGCAGATAAAATTTCGTTATATTCCAAGGCCTCGCTGATTTTTATCGGACTGGCTGCATTCATCGGTACGCTTTATATAACGCAGGATATTATTATACCCATTATTTTTTCAACTATCATTGCAATAGTGCTGAGTCCGTTAGTCGACTTTTTAGTCAGAAAGAAAGTAAACCGCATTTTAGCAATCGCTGTTTCATTATTTTTGATAACACTCGTCACTGTTTTATTTATAGTGTGTATATCTACACAAGTAAGTTTATTTGTCGAAGCATTTCCCAAAATAATAGATAAATTATATAATGCAGTAGATAGCTTTGTTATATGGGCTTCTGTACATTTGAATATCAGCACACAAAAAATAAACATATTTGTTACAGACACAAAAACAGAAATTTTAAATAGCAGTAAATCAGCTATTGGTGCTACACTGACCAGAATGGGCGGCACATTAATTTTACTGTTTTTAATCCCCGTATATGTTTTCCTGATTCTGTTCTATCAGCCACTGCTGCTTGATTTTATCCGCAGACTTTTTGGCTCAAGCAATGAAAAAGAAGTGAGCATTATACTTAACAGTACAAAAATTATTATTCAGAGATACCTGATAGCATTACTATTGGAAGCAGTAATAATCGCTGTACTAAATTCAGTCGGTTTATTAATTATAGGAATTGATTATGCCATAATACTTGGAATTATAGGAGCACTTTTAAACGCTATTCCATACATCGGAGGCATTATCGCAGTGGCATTACCCATGATTATAGCATTAGCCACTAAGTCTTCACCAACAGCGGCCCTGCTGGTCTTAGTATTGTATATCGTCATTCAGTTTATTGACAACCATTACATACTTCCTAAAATGGTGGCGTCAAAAGTCAGAATCAATGCGTTGGTTTCTATTATAGTAGTATTTGCCGGTGGTGCACTGTGGGGCGTTCCCGGAATGTTTTTGTCAATACCACTTACCGCTATACTTAAAGTGATTTTTGACCGGATTAATGGATTAGAACCCTGGGGATTTTTACTGGGTGATACTATGCCGCCAATCACTATATTTAAACTTAAATTGAAAAACAATAAAAAAGAAAAACAATGAAAAAAAGTACCTTGATTTTAAATTGCATCATCCTTGCAAGTATTATTCTTCTTACAGAATGTAAACCAACACCTGCAAAACAAACAGATTCAGTAATAGCATCTGATACAACCACTCTGGTTGCTGATACAATTGCTCAAACGGTATCTGTAACAAAAGAAGTTGCAACGGAAGTGGATAATGTCAAAAAAGATAGTATGCCGAAATTAACTCCGCTGACTATTATTGTCAGTAATCTTGAATCGCCAACAGCACCTGTAGTAGTTGGTGTTTACGGACCTAAGAATAAATTTCTGGATGAAGGTGATCAGTTGAAAGAATACCATTTTATGCCTAAAAATGGAAAACTTGTAGGAAAGATTACGGACCTTTCTTACGGGGTATTTGGTATAGCAATTTACCAAGATGTAAACAGCGATGGTAAAATCGATAAGAATTTAATCGGAATACCAAAAGAACCATATGCTTTTTCAAATAATTACAAACCAACTATTAAAGCACCCTCTTTCAACGATTGTAAATTCGTTTATGATGCAAAAACGAATACGGTAAATATGAAACTGCTTAAATAATATTTATTGAGTAAACGCAAAAAATAAGGGGCAACTGCAATTAAGCAGTTGCCCCTTTCAATTTCATTGTTTTATCTTACTAAAGAATAGTACATGAAGCAGAAGGTTTTGCACCGTTTTGCCAAAATGACTGACGGTCTTTACAAGCTTTTTGAGCATCTACTAATCCTGTATTCGGGTAAGTAGTTTTATCAAAGGAAGTTCCTGTTGTACTGTCTTTGCAATCGCAAACGTAATCTTTTTTACAAGATGTCATACCTAATGCTATAACAATACTTGCAGCTACTAATAATTTTTTCATGGTAATAATATTTAATTGTTTTTAATATGACAAAGTTCTAAAAATCCCTGTAGTACTTGTTACATATATTCCATTATAAGTTACATGAATCACATATACTTACTGCTTTTTAATGAATGTAATTTAAATACAATATCAGCAATATATAGGAATATGAAATTGATTGAGAACGAAATCCATCTTTCCAAACAGATTTATGATTATGTATTACTTGCAGCTACTAATATTTTTTATGATAATGATATTTAATTGTTTGATACAAGAAGTTCATCATATAGTATCCATTATTGTTACACATGTTTTTATTAATTTGTATCATTTACGCATTTGATTTTATACAATCTCTTTTGAGTAATAATACGCTGTCTTAAAAAGTAAAAAACAAAAACGTCTTACATAAAGTAAGACGTTTGTTGACCGACAAGGATTCGAACCTCAACTAAAAGCACCAAAAACTTCTGTGCTACCGTTACACCATCGGTCAGTTTCGGAGTGCAAAAATAATCACTTTTTTCATAAAAGCAAATTACAGGCTATACTATATAACATTAATAAAATTTTACCAAGATAATTTTAGGTTTTCAGCTTTGCATATACTTTATTAACATTCACATTTATTCACAACCCCGAAGAAGCTAAAAACGGCTTATTTTTTCTATTTTTGTTCAAAATTCAGTTTAATGAACAAACAATACAAACGAATAAATGCCATAGTAGGCTTTATTGTTTTTGCAATTTCACTCTGGCAATATACATCCACCCTCGAATCAGCGGGTAGTTTATGGGATTGCGGGGAATTCGCTTCTTGTGTATACAAATTACAGGTAGCTCACCCCCCGGGAGCCCCTCTTTTCATGTTGTTAGGCAGAATTTTTACACTTTTTAATCCGCACAACCCGGTAATAATGGTCAATTTCCTGTCAGGCTTAATGTCAGCAGGAGCCGTAATATTCCTGTATTTCATCATCGCGATGATTGGCAAAAAGCTAATCGCAAAAGAAGGAGAAGAATTAACATCAGGTGATATTATGGCTATTGTTGGTTCCGGTGCTGTTGGTGCATTAGCTTGTTCTTTCTCAGATACTATGTGGTTTTCTGCTGTAGAAGGCGAGGTGTATGCATCTTCCATGTTCTTTATTTCTATTGTATTATGGGCTGTTATGAGATGGAATGAAGAAGCTGATCAGCCTCATGGCAACAGATGGCTGGTATTTGCAGCCTATATGATCGGAGTTTCCTTAGGTGTTCACTTATTATCATTATTGGTTATTCCGGTAGCAGTTCTGATTTATTATTTTAGAAAATTCAAACCTAACACATTAGGTTTTATAGTTGCTTTTGCAGTAGGTTTCATCTTATTGGGAACAGTGCAAATCGGAGTGGTACAGAGTGCTCTTAAAATTGCAGGGAACATAGAATACTTTTTTGTAAATGGCTTAGGAATGTCATTTAATATAGGTTTTATATTTGCCTGGGTTTTATTATTTGCTATTTTAGTATCACTGATTTATTATTCACACAAAATAAAACATGCAGACCTGCAGTTATTAGCAGTTTGTTTTTTAGTAATTTTTATAGGTTTCTCTTCTTACATAATGGTGCCTATTCGTGCGGCCGCAAATC
>JAYVPA010000098.1:0-23808 GCA_043757615.1 Sphingobacteriales bacterium
TCGGTTCTGGTAGTACTACTTATTCCAGCAACACTTTAGCTAATGGAGATATTATTACCTGTGTGATGACAAGCAATGCAAACTGTGCTACTTCCAGTACTGCTACTTCTAACAGTATTACTATGACTTCCAGCATGAGTGTCACACCTGCTATATCTATCAGCGCAACTTCTTCCGCCATTTGTTCTGGAACTAATGTAACTTTTACCGCTACTCCTACAAACGGTGGAACTACTCCAACTTATCAATGGAAGAAGAACGGAACGAATGTTGGTACAGGTGGCTCTACTTATTCAAACAATGCTTTAGCAAATGGTGATATTATTTCTTGTGAACTGACTAGCAATGCTAGTTGTGTGTCAACTACTACTGCAACTTCCAATAGTGTTACTATGATTGTAAATACATCTGTAATACCTACAGTTTCTATAAGTGCAACTTCTTCAACTATATGTTCTGGAACGAATGTAACTTTTACAGCAATTCCCACTAACGGTGGAACTGCTCCTTCTTATCAATGGAAGAAAAACGGAAACAATATCGGTATTGGTGGCACTACTTATTCAAACAATGCTTTAGCAAATGGCGATGTTATCTCTTGTGTAATGACAAGCAACGTAAGCTGTGCATCAACAACTACTGCAACTTCAAATAGTATTACCATGGTTGTAAATGCAACTATTACACCTTCTGTATCCATCAGTGCAAGTTCTTCAATAATTTGCTCCGGCACCAATGTAACTTTTACAGCTATTCCCACAAACGGAGGAACTACTCCAACTTACCAATGGAAGAAAAACGGAAACAATATTGGTACAGCTAGTCCTTCCTATTCAAACAATGCATTATCAAATGGTGATATTATCACTTGTGTGATGACAAGCAATGCAAGTTGTGCATCAACAAATACTGGAACTTCAAATAGTGTTATTATGACAGTAAATGCTACAGTAACTCCAACCGTTTCTATCAGCACGCCTGCTACTACTATAAGTTCAGGTGCTACAGTTATTTTCACAGCTATCTCTATAAATGCAGGAAATAACCCTTCTTATCAATGGAAAAAGAACGCTAATAATGTCGGATCCAACAGCAGTACTTATACAGACAGCTCTCTGTTAAACGATGATGCAATTTCATGCATTTTAACCAGCAATGCAGCCTGTGCTTCATCAGCAACTGCAAACTCAAATATCATCAATATGACTGTAAACACAACCACTGGAATTCATGAAAACAGTAAGTATGTATATTCCTTAATGATTGTTCCAGTGCCTGCCTTTGATTATGTGGTAATTCAAATCAGTAATCTGAACAGGGAAAATCTCAATATTACTTTATATGATTTAACAGGTAGACAAATCGAGCAGACAACTTTGTATCAGGGAAGTACCATGGCTTACTTTGATGTAAGAACCTTATACAATGGTGAATACATTGTAAAAATCTCAGGTAACGAAGGCAATGTTATAAAGAAAGTACTTGTGCAACACAATTAATAAATCCTGAAAATAAAAGCATTAGTTCAGGTAAAATAATTAGATTCCAATTTATTTTTTTATTAATTTCTATCTGTTTCAAATAAAAAATACTGTATTTTAATTCTTATCCATGTTATATATCAAACTTTATTTATACATTTAATATACAAAAATCTAAAATGAACCATCTAACTTATCCTCAGAAAACGAAGGAAATGCATAGTCATCATTTCAACTCTACAATATGGAATGATTTTAAATTCAGAGATGATGATATTATAATTGCTACCTATGGAAAATCAGGCACTACTTGGATGCAGCAGATTATAGCACAGCTTATTTTTAACGGAGCAGAAGATATAGTAGTAGGTGAAATGTCACCTTGGATGGATTTGCGTGTGCCTCCAAATGAGGTAAAGTTAGCAGCTGTTGAACAACAACAACATCGTCGGTTTGTAAAAACACATTTACCTGTGGATGCATTGGTCTTTTCACCTAAAGCAAAATATATTTATATTGGTAGAGATGGTCGTGACGTAATCTGGAGTATGTATAATCATCATTTGAATGGTAATGAAAAATTTTATGGCGCACTAAATGAAACTCCAGGTTTAGTGGGACCAAAACTAGAAAAGCCAAAAGAAGATATAGTTGAATATTTTACTGACTGGTTAGATAATGACGGTTATCCGTTCTGGTCTTTCTGGGAAAATATAAACTCATGGTGGGCAATCAAAGATTTACCAAATGTACATTTTGCTCATTTTGACAATATGAAAAATAATCTTCCGGAAGAAATAAAAAAAATAGCTGATTTTCTGGATATCAAAGTGGATACTGAAAATTGGGATGCCATTTTAGAACATTGCAGTTTTGATTATATGAAAAAGAATGCCGCGCAAAGTGCTCCTTTAGGCGGCGCCATGTGGGAAGGCGGCGCTGAAACCTTTATTAACAAAGGTACTAACGGTCGTTGGAAAGATATATTACCTAAAGCAGACAGCGAGCGTTATGAAAAAATGTGTGTAGAACATCTTGGTGCAGAAACTACAAAATGGCTGAATACAGGGGAAATGTAGCAATCTGATAATGAAATAATGTGATAATGAAATAAGGATGCAAATTAATTGTGTCCTTTTTTATTGTCTAATTCAAACTCATCAAATTTACTGCTCAGGTTAATTTTATTTTTTGCAGCAATTTCATTTACATATTTCACGAATGAAAAATCAGCAACGATATTTTTTATCTGATTTATATCATCTGCAAAAATCCTGTCTTCATCTGCGAAGGACACACTTTGTCGTACATAATCATGCGCAGCTTCCAGTAAAACAGAACTCTTCAATGGTTTCCTAAATTCAATTGCCTGACAGGCACTCATTAATTCGATAGCTAAAATATATTCCAGGTTATCTATAATCTGAAATAATTTTCTGCCGCTGATGCTACCCATTGAAACGTGATCTTCCTGCCCAAGTGAAGTTGGAATACTATCTGCACTTGCGGGAAAACACAAAGTTTTATTTTCTGTAACTAAGGCAGCCGTTGTATACTGCGGAATCATAAAGCCGGAATTCAAACCAACTTCACTCATTAACAGCATCGGCAAACCAAATTTTCCTTCCAGTAACAAATAGCATCTTCTGTCAGAAATATTTCCTAATTCAGAAGCAGCAAAACAACAGTAATCTAAAGGCAAAGCGAGTGGTTGTCCGTGAAAATTACCTCCGCTAATTGTATCCTCAGCACTAAAAATAATCGGATTATCTGTTACAGAGTTTAATTCAATTTCTGTCAGCTGTTTTAAATGCAGCCATGCATTTCTGCTGGAGCCATGCACCTGCGGCATACATCTTAAACTATATGGATCCTGTACGCGGTCACAGTCTTCATGGCTTTGCATAATTTCAGAATTCTCTAACAACAAACGTAAACGCTGTGCCACTAATTTATTTCCGGGGAATGGTCGTAAATTATGTAAGCGTTCATCAAACGGCGCATTCGTTCCCTGTAATGACTCTAAGCTCATTGCACCAATAATATCTGCTGCTTCCAGACAATTATGTAAACGCTGAACACATTTTACGGCATACGATAAAATAAATTGTGTGCCATTAATCAAAGCCAAACCTTCTTTTGGCCCAAGTTGTATGGCGGATATATTTTCTTGCGGAAAAACTTCTTTTGTAGTTACGATTTTATCTTTATAAAATACTTCTCCTAAACCGATTAATGGCAAAAATAAATGTGCCAAGGGTGCTAAATCGCCACTTGCGCCAACACTTCCTTTTTCAGGCACAACCGGAATTATATCATTATCAATATGCCATAAAATTCTTTCCAACGTTGATAATTGTACTCCTGAAAAACCTTGAGCCAGAGATTGTAATTTTGTAATCAGCATTAATTTAGCTACTTCTTTTGGAATCGGATTTCCTACACCAACGCTATGTGATTGCAATATTTTATACTGTAATATTTTGGTATCTTCTTCAGATATTTTTTTGTTGGACAAGATGCCGAACCCTGTGTTGATGCCATAAACTGTATTGTTATTGGCAACAATTTCGTTTACATATTCCTGTGATTGCTGAATTTTATTTTTTGCTTCCTCGTCAATAATTCCGGTGATTTTCTTATTTAATAAATCTATGGATTTAGAGATAGTTAATTGGTCGATTCCGTATTTGAAAGTTGACATTTTATTTAATTTACGATGAATGATTTATATTTTAGTAAAAGTTCTGTTAATCAGCATTGTTATCAATAATAACCAATTTTAATACGGATTTAGTTTTTTCAGTAATTTTAAATCTGTCATCGATACGATGATTTACTAACCATAGTAACTTCTCACCTGAAAATATGACGGCAGTGTTTTCTTTATCTAACAATGAAAATTTTTCATCTTTAAAATATTTGGATAGTTTTTTCTTTCCAACTTTTCCTGGAGTTTTTTGTTTGTTCATTCCAAACGGATAAAAATAATCACCTTCTTTGTAATACCTAATCATTAAAGAAAATTCTATTTTATCTGCATCAAAATACGCATAACGATTAGATGGTTTGATATTAAGTTCATTCAACGGAACTAATGAGCATTGTATTTTATAATTATTGAAAATAATCTGATTAGGGATTTTGTCGAATGCCAGATAACTTTCGCGTTCAATATTTTTTGGAACAATAAACAAACTTCTTCTGTCTAAAACGATACGATGCGTTTCAGAAAAAAATTGTTTGCCAGATTCTGATGAAGATAAAATATTTGCAACAATATCTGCATTAAACCCAAATTCTTTCAGCAGATGAAATAAAATAGTTTGTCCGGCCTTGTGTGCTTTTATAAACCCTAATTTTATTTCTGCAATTCCATTTTTCTCAGAATAGCATTTCTTTTTTATCAATTCGATTTGTTCGTTTGATAATATTTCATAATCCTTCATCCTACCTATAAAATCAATAGTAGATTTATGCAATGACGGATTTATCTTTTGGAATTGCGGAACAATCTGATGCCGGATTAAATTGCGTTGGTAATCATCTGATGCATTGCTCGAATCTTCGCGGAAAGTAATCTTATTTTCTTTTGTATAATCCAAAATTTTCTGTTTAGAAATTTCTAAAAACGGACGAACAATAAAACCATTTTTAGATGACATACCTGTTAACCCTTTGATACCGGTACCTTTTGCAATATTTAGTAAAATAGTTTCCAGCTGATCATCTAAGTGATGAGCAGTAGCAACAAAGTGATACTTGTTTTCTTTGCGGATTTTTTCGAACCATTCATAACGCAATTCGCGTGCTGCCATTTGTGTAGAAATGGTTTTATCTTTTTTAAATGATTTGGTGTCGAATTTTATGGAATGAAACGGAAGTTTATTTTGTGAAGCATATTGCTCCACAAACTTTTCATCTTCATTACTTTCATCGCCACGTAATTGAAAATTACAGTGTGCAATTCCAATTTTATAATTTAGTTTCAACAACACATCGCATAAAGCCATAGAATCAGCACCACCGCTGCAAGCAACAATAATTGGTGTTCCGTTGTTGCAGAGATTATGCTTTGTTATATAGTTTTGAATTTTCGTTATCATTTTTTATTACCCTTCCTTATTTCAATAAATCTTCATTCCAATGTAGTGGATTATTTTCAATGTATTCATAAATATGAAAAAATGATTTTTCATTCCTGACAACATGGTCATGATAATTATTTTGCCAAACTCTTTGAAATGGTGTATTACGTTTCATATTTATTTGTTTCGCTGTAGTCGATTTAAAACCAGAAACAAAAGATGAAATTGAATTTGGTTTTCTCTGTAGATACGCACTGACGTGCGTATCAGGATGATTATTATTTTGTATTTCAGAATTATATTTATTACTGTCCGTATCTGTAATAATTTCGATTAAAAAGTGTACATGGTTTGGCATAATCACGCTAGTATGAAACAGCATATTTCTTCTAATTTCAGATGATTTAATTATTTCTTTTTCGATGATTCTTCCGAAATCATTTAATTCTATTATTCCATTTATAATTTTGCCAAATAGATATTCTCTTTCTTGTGTACAAAATGTAATAAAATAAATAGAGTCTTTGGAATAATCCCAATTGAATAAACGATGTGATTCAGAACGATATTTATTTTTGTATAATGACATTTTATAATATATCTAGTAACAAATGATACGCACAGCAGTGCGTATTTACGATAATTCAATCTCTAAATTCATTTTGGCATTCTTCAATTCACTTAACGTATGCAGGTCATTCAGTTCTGTGGTTACCTGAATGCCTGTTTCATAAATATTTAATGCTTTTTTAACTTCGTCTAATTGTTCATAAACTTTGCCTAAATGGTAATAGGCTCCTATATATTTTTCATCTACAACTAACAGTTTTTCAAATAGTTGCGCTGAGTTTTCTAATTCATCAATCTTTTCATATTCCTTTGCCAAAGCAAACAAAGCAAAGGTATCGTTCGGGTTATTAACAATTAACAATTTCAAACGTTCTATCCTATTCGTATGCATGCATTGAATTAATTAAAATGAACTAAATTAGTGTCTCTAATTTTAAACAAAAAACAAAGTTATGAAATTTCTAGTATGTATAAGTTTAGTTCCTGACACTACTACTAAAATTTCGTTTGTTGACAACGATACAAAGTTCAACAACGATAAAGTACAGTGGATTTTGAACCCTTATGATGAATGGTATGCATTAGTGCGCGCTTTAGAATTGAAAGAAGCAAACGGCGGTAATGTAACTGTAATAAATGTAGGCGGTACAGAAAATGACCAGGTAATCCGTAAAGCACTGGCGATTGGTGCTGATGATGCTATCCGTATTGATGCAACAGGCGAAGCAGATTCATTTGCAATCGCATCTGAAATTGCAGCAGTTGCAAAAACAGGCGGATATGATATGATTTTATTAGGTAAAGAAACAATCAATTATAATGGTTCTAACTTAGGCGGTATGCTTGCTGAGTTGTTAGACTTGCCATTCGTTTCTTACGCATCTAAATTAGATATGGCAGGAAATACTGCAACTATCGAACGTGACATCGAAGGCGGGAAAGAAATTCTTTCTGTAGATGTACCGTTTGTAATTTCTTGTTCTAAAGGAATGGCGGAAGCCCGTATCCCAAATATGAAAGGAATCATGGGTGCAAAATCAAAACCATTGAACGTGGTAATACCACAAGGTGTTGGTTCACTAACATCAGTTGTAAAGTATGAATTGCCTCCGGCAAAAGGTGCCTGCAAAATGGTTTCAGCAGAGCATCCCGAAGAATTAATCCGATTATTACACGAAGAAGCAAAACAAATATAATATGGCAGTTTTATTTATAGTAGAAGTAACAGACGGTAAAATAAAGAAAGCAAGTTTCGAAGCTGCTTCTTATGCCGCAAAATACGCAAGCTCTATTGGTAAAGAAGCAGTAGGCTTAGCATTAGGCAGTATAGATCACGCTGCTCTAGGACAATTAGGTATTTATGGTGCAACAAAAATATTGCATTCAGAAAATAAAGCATTTGACAAATTTGATGCAAGCGCATTTGCAAAAGCAATTTCGGATGTAGCAACAAAAGTGAATGCAGATACAATTGTTATCTCACAAACCTTGACAGGAAAAGCCGTTGCGCCCGTAGTTTCAGCTCGCTTAAAAGCAGGTATCGTTTCAGGTGCCGTTGGTTTACCCGATGCTGATTTTGTAGTTAAGAAAGCTGCATTCTCAGGAAAAGCATTTGCTTATGTAAAAGTTGAAACAGCAGTGAAAGTAGTATCATTAGTACCAAATTCTTTTGGCGCACTAAAAGGTGAAGGAACAGCAACTGTTGAAGATGTACAGATAGAAGCTGCCGCATCAAGAATAACAGTAAAAGAAGTGGTAAAACAAACAGGTGATGTGGCTCCGCTTCCTGAAGCCGAATTGGTAGTTTCTGCCGGTCGTGGTATGAAAGGCCCAGAAAACTGGGGAATCATTGAAGATTTAGCGGCAGCGTTAGGCGCTACTACTGCATGTTCACGTCCGGTAGCGGATGTACACTGGAGACCGCATTATGAGCACGTTGGACAAACGGGTGTTGCAATCCGTCCTAACTTATATATTGCAATTGGTATCTCAGGTGCGATACAACATTTAGCGGGTGTGAACCAGTCAAAATGTATCGTGGTAATCAACAAAGATCCCGAAGCTCCTTTCTTCAAGGCAGCTGATTATGGTATTGTTGGTGATTTATTTGAAATCGTACCAAAATTAACGGAAGCAGTAAAAGCATTGAAAGCAAGTCAGCATTAAGATAGTATTGAGTAGTTAGTACACAGTATTTAGAAATAAAAACCGCCAATATTGGCGGTTTTTTATGTTGATATGTAGAAAACGTGTCATCATTTCTTAATCTAAATTTTTATCTTTACACAGTGAAAAAGATTGAATTAGAAATCATCAATATAACGCAGGGATTTACGCAGCATCATTCGTATGCAGTGGTATTAGGTGAAGTGAAAGGAAAACGCCGCTTGCCTATCGTAATTGGTGCTGCTGAAGCGCAGGCAATTGCCGTAGCTTTGGAAAATATGCCACCTGCCCGTCCACTCACGCACGACCTGTTCAAAACGATGATGGATACCTTCAACGTTTTCCTGAGTGAAGTGGTTATTACTAATCTGATGGATGGGGTTTTTTACTCAAAATTAGTTTGTATTTTCAACGGTGAAGAACACGAAATAGATTCCAGAACCTCAGATGCGATTGCACTGGCTATCCGTTTTGGCTGTCCTATATATATTTATGGAAACATACTGGAAACTTCTGGCATTGTATTAATGGAAGAACCTGAAACAGAAGACAAAGAAAATTCTGAAGAATTCTCTGCCGTTTCAGAGTCTTCTTCTTCTAAATCTGAAAAAGATAAAGCTGATTACTCTATCTATACCTCAAAAGAACTGGAAAAACTGATAACAGATGCGCTGGCTAGTGAAGATTATGAAAAGGCGGCTGCAATCAGAGATGAACTGAATAAGCGGGAGAAATAAAAAAGATGGCTGCTTAAAATGCAGCCGTTCTTATTTAGAGTGATTCATATCAAAATTTCCAAAATCCGTAAACTACAAGATGAAACCAATTCCATTTAAAATAGCTTGTTTTGTAGGTATCTTATTATTGATAGTTGCACTTGCATTAATGATTATTAATCCCCAACCGGAGAACAATCTACCTGCCGGATTTTTTACTCCTGTTATTGCTTTTGAATTTATTCAGACGCCAACCGAAGTTCATCATTTTTTTTCCATGAAAGATTTTCACAACTACGAACAGTCAATGTTATTGGGCAATAATATCGATTATTTATTTATGTGCTTATACAGCAGTTTAATATTTTGTATTGCTATCGGTATTCAAAAAATATCAAATGCAAAAACAATGTATTTAGCAATGTTATTTAGTTTTTCAATGCTGGCATTTGATGCATTGGAAAATTACCAGATTTATCAAATCATACAACACTACATCTTAGGAAATATAACAAATAATTTAAATTTACTGAATATTTTCACTTGGCTTAAATGGAGTTCAATTGCTTCGTCTTTTTTATTATTTTCTCCTTTCTTTTTTAAAGGAAAAATCTTTCATAAAACTATCGGTGCTTTATGTATATCGTGTTTTGGGTTATGCATTGCTGCATTTTTACAACATGGAGTCTTGAACGAAATCTTTGCAGCAAATGTTGTGCTGGTATTTGTGCTGTTGGTGGTATTTGTGTTTACGTGTAAAGAGAAAATATCTGACCCGTGACATATGTTATGAATATGATGTTTATGATTTCAGTATCATGTAATTAAAACAATCATAAAATTCATAATTCAGACAATTATAACTCCAATACCAGGCCCACCGTTGGTAAAATATTAGAACCACTATTTTTCAGGTATTGCAATTGATATTTTTGCTGGTCGGAAGGTGCATTCGGATTTACAATTACAGGATTACTGTTGGCATCTCTCACTACGTCTAAGTTTGCAGGAGATACATCTTTTGCATTATAAACATTCGTAACATCTAAGTACAAATTAATGTTTATTTTTTTCAAGTACCATTTTTTATCTACCCGTATATTCATCCCATGCAACACTTTTGTTCTCAATGAATTTAACTGTGTATAATCTTTTAGAGGAACGCCCCCATTAGCATCATATACTTTCTTATATGCAAAATTAGTAGTATCATCAGGCGTATAAGGCAAACCTCCTTGCACACTCAATTTCACTCCTATTTCCCAGTTGTGTTTAAACTTATAACCTACAGTTAAATTGGCTACATGACGGCTATCCCAACTGCTTGAATTATAGTTGCCATGAATATCAGTAAACAAGCTTCTGTACCATGTATAAGATAAAATTCCAAATACACCTTTCCATAATTTTTGCTGTACCGAAAATTCAATACCGTATGCTTTGCCTTTACTGTTTGCAGCTGCCGGTTCATCACCTATCCATCCAAAATCGCCGCCGAGATTTGCCAGTGAAATTCCTTTGTTCAGCAACATCGGATAATTAGAATAGCGTTTGTAAAAACCTTCTAAAGAGAATTTAGTATTTGATGCATTAATAGTAGATGAAAGCCCGCCTACTGTTTGAAAATTACGGATGTAATCCAGTCTGTTTTTATTTACTAATGTTCCATTATTATCTGCATAACCCAACGTTGTATATGGTGGCAACTGGTAATATAGTCCGGTATTAAAATTGATACTGAAATAATTGGTAATGGCATAAGATGCAGAGAACCGGGGCGAAAACTGGCGGAATAAGTCTGCCATTTTTTTATTGTAATTATTACCGTCTGCTCTGATTCCTAAGGATAAACTCAGCCGTTCTTTAAAGTATGCTTTACTTACTTGTGCAAAGAAACCATATTTTTGCAGGTTTAATTTGGACGCATAGTTTATATCAATCACTGTATCTCCTAAAGTCAGTTTGTTCGCTGTTTTTGTCGTGTACCTAGCATATTCATAATTTATGCCATAAGAAATTTTATATTCTTTTACACGAAACACGTGTTCAAAACGCAATTTATTTTCCGCTTCATTTGATTTTAAATCGTATAAACGTGGTTGACTTTTATCGTTGTTATAGTTTTTATAAATGCTGTTATTAAAATAACTTCTGCTCAGTACGATCACCATATAACTATTTTTCATAAAATATCTGTAGCGTAATCCCAACGAATAATTCCACTGATCCTGATATGGAATATTGCGTAATAGATATTTCTGATTGTCTGTTTTATTTTCTTTTAGATTCAATCTTAGTTTATCATACGCGCCAACACCTATAAAAGTCAGGTCATTTTTATTATTGAATTTATGTACTACTTTATATTGCACATCAGAATAAGTAGGCAGAAAAGGAAGTTTGAATGCTTTAAAGAGAAATTGCAAATAAGAATATCTCGCATTTATTAAAAAGGTTGTTTTTTTCTTTTTGGTAAATGGTCCTTCCAAAGTCAAACCTGCTTCACTGGCACCTAAGGTAAAGGTGAATCCAACTCTATCCTTTCTGCCTTCTTTTTGTGTGAGTTGCAAAACGGAACTTAAGGCATTGCCTCGATTTGCCGGAAATGCGCCCGTATAGAAATCAGCGTTACTTATAAAATCCACATTGAGCAAGCCATTACTGCCACCGCTTGCACCTTGAGTAGCAAAGTGATTAATGGTTGGAATTTCAATATCATCTAAATAAAAACGATTCTCATTCGGCGATCCGCCGCGAACAAGTAAATCATTTCTAAAACCAAACCCTGAAGAAACACCAGGTAAATTTTTGATAGCCCGTGAAATATCTCTGTTGCCACCCGGGTTTCGCTGTATTTCATTTATTCCAATAGAGGTTAAGGAAATCGGTGATTCTATTTTTCGCTCAAACGGATTCGCTTTTATCACGACAGAGTCAATTGTTTGAGAAGATTGTTTCATGGAGAAATCCAAACGAACGGATTTTGCATTACTGACCTCCACTTCAAAACGCGTTTGAATTTCATATCCTAAATAAGAAACCTCAATATTATATAAAGCTGGGGTAAGATTTTCTATCTTATAGGTTCCGTCCATATCGGTTGTTGCACCTATAGTAGTGGATTTTATGATTACGTTTGCACCAATGATGGGTTCATTATTAATTTCATCGAAAACGCGACCTTCAATAATTCCCGTTTGAGCAAAAAGAATAGTTGGAAACAACAGTAAAGCTGCAAAAATATTTTTCATAAATTATGTATTGCACTAAAACTACTTAAACGTAATTTTGTTCAAACAATACAATAATTTCTTCCACAAAATAAAATCAATCTTCTCGGTGAATTTCAATATGTGTTTTCTGAGCAATTCTGATTGGAACATTCTCTACTCTGCAGTTGGTTTTTTCCAGCCCAAAATCTTCTTCTGTCGGTAAGCTGATTGACTTGATTAAGTTATAAGACTTAATCAGAAACTGTTCTCCGGGATTTAATTTATTATCTACAGAAATTTTAGAATTTAAGATGACATATTTAAAATCTGCAGGATATCCATGTTTACGCAGTGACGGATAATGACTCAGTAAGTCAATTTCACTTCGTTTTTCCATATCTTCTACAATTCTTGTAAACATGACATGTACTTTATGTTCCACTTTAAAACCAAATTTCAAACGAATGAAAAAGCATTTTTTAGGAATGATTGTTTCTACATAATACGATGCGCCATACGGTTCACTGGTAATATCCACATGCACAAACCAATAGGTATCCGCGCGTTTCGGTTTCTTTCTGAAAATCGAATATATGATATTGGAATCAATGTGTTTTTTATCATTGGCATTACACATGAACACCAGATTCGTTGCTTCTTTTGGAATCGTTGCGTCATTTTGTAAATCGACAATATCATCCATATAATCTTTTATTTCTACAAACTCAATATGTTTTTTACGCAATTTTCTTCCTTCATTAAATAAATACATCAGGATGAAAATAACAGCTGCAATTAATACTGCAAACCATCCGCCATGCGAAAATTTATTCATGTTAGCTGTAAAGAAAGTCACCTCAATCCACATAAAGAATAAGAAGAAGCCCCAGATGAAATACTTCGGTTTTCTTTTCACATACATATAATACGTCAACAAACTTGTTGTCATAATCATGTTCAATGAAATCGCCAAACCATAGGCTGCTTCCATTCTGCTGGACTCTTTAAAAATTAATACTACAGCTAAGCAACCAAAGAATAATAACCAGTTGATAAACGGAATATATATTTGTCCTTGTACGATTGTAGGATAAATAATTTTTTGGTTTGGCCATAATTTTAATTTCATTGCTTCATTCACCAAAGTAAAACATCCGCTGATTAATGCCTGAGAAGCAATGATGGTTGCAAATGTAGCAATGCCAATACCTGCTTTTAGAAACCATGCAGGCATTACCGCATAGAAAGGGGAAATCGTATCAAAGTCCATTCCTTTATGATTAATTATAAATGCCGCCTGTCCGAAATAACTAAACAATAATGCAATTTTCACAAAAGACCAGCTTACGCGAATATTTTGTTTACCGCAATGTCCTAAATCTGAATATAATGCCTCCCCTCCGGTACAACATAAAAATACTGCACCTAGAAACCATATTCCACCCGGATAATTCACTACCAGATCTATTGCATATATCGGATTCAAGGCTTTGAAAACCAACGGATATTTTAACACCTGTATAAACCCTAAAACACCAATCATTGTAAACCAAACCAACATCACAGGGCCGAACAAATTGCCAATTTTGTTTGTACCGAACTGTTGAGCCAGGAAAATTCCAATAAGAATTGCAATTACAATAGGCACTGTCTGGATGTTCGGATATAAAATGTTCAAGCCTTCAATAGCAGAAGAAATAGAAATCGGCGGTGTTATAAAACCATCAGCCATTAAGGAAGCACAACCGATTAATGCAGGAATAATTGTCCATTTCGCTTTATATCTTCGAACAATTGCATATAATGCAAAAATCCCACCTTCCCCTTTATTATCTGCATTAAGCGCAAGAATCACATATTTAATAGTAACAATAATTGTCAAGGTCCAGAAGACACAGGAAACACCACCTAAAATTAAATTATCAGTAATTGCATGATGACCGGCAGTTGCCATATTCATAATAGCTTTCAACACGTAAATTGGTGAAGTACCAATATCTCCAAAAATAATTCCTAATGTAATAAGAACGCCTGCTGCGGAAAGTTTATTCAAACCCTGGTTATGCTTATCAGCCATTTTGCTTTTTTTACTTTTTGGTTCAAGCCAAAAACGGATGCAAATTTAAGCTAAATTGTGTTTGTTTATCATTAAATTAACGGTTAAAAGTTAACAATAAATGACTATTCAAAAATTGGTTTGTGTATATCTATTTTTCATTAACATATTGACTTTCATCGTTTTTAGTGTTGACAAATTTAAAGCATCGGCGCATTTATGGCGTATACAGGAAAAATTATTATTACTGTTGTCGGTCGTCGGTGGATTATTTGGCGGATGGTCAGCCATGATTTTATTTCGCCATAAAATAAAAGACCTTAGTTTCTTACCGTTCATGATATTTATAACTGTAAGTTGGTTCGTAGGAATTATTGTATTTTTGATAAAATTGAAGACGATATAACATGAGTGAGAATAAAATAAAATGTCCGAATTGCGGAACGCAGATTGACATTGATGAAGTATTATTTCATCAAGCAGAAGAAAAATTGAATGATAAACAAAAAATTGCAAATCTTGAGATTTTAAAAAAAGAAGAAGCAATTAAACAAAGAGAAGTTGATTTTGAAGAAAAAAGAATCAAAGCAAACGAAGAGTATAATATAAGAAGAGAAAATGATCGACAAAAAATAGCTAAAGAAGAAAGTGAGAAAGCACAAAAAGATAGTCAGCTACAATTAAGTAATCTATTACAACAAATTGAAAAATTAACCCATCAAAAACAAGAAGCGGAAAAAAAAGAATTACAAGCTCTAAATAGAGAAAAAGAAATAAAAGAACGAGAAGAAAATCTACAGCTAATTATTGCTCGAGAAGTAAGTGAAAAAACAAAAGAAGATAGCGAACGAATTGAAATCAAATTTAGAAAGCAATTTGCTGATGAATCAGAACTAAAACTAAAACAAAAGGATGAACAATTAGAGCAAATAAAAAAGCAACTAGAAGATGCCAATAAGAAGGCGAATCAAGGTTCTACACAAATACAAGGTGAAGCACTAGAACACTTAGTAGAAGAATATTTGAAAGAGAAATTTAAATTTGACGATATTTTAGAAGTCGTAAAAGGTATGCGTGGGGCAGATTGTATGCAAATAATTAATACGCCTCAAAAACAAAATTGCGGAAAAATAATTTATGAATGTAAAAATGCAAAAGCATTTAGTGGTGATTGGATAGAAAAATTAAAAAATGACAAACGCACCTCAAAATCAGATATTGCAGTTTTAATAACCACCATTTATCCAAAAGATATAGAACGCATGGAATTCAAAGATGGGGTTTGGATTTGTTCATTAGAAGAATTTAAGGGTTTAAGTATTGCTTTACGCGAAAGTTTAATACAAGTTAGCAATGTATTTTCACAACAACAAAATAAAGGTGACAAAGTAACAATGCTATATGATTATTTATCTGGCAATGAATTTCGTAATCATATTGAAGCCATCGTAGAATCGTTTAGCGAAATGAAAATTGATTTAGAAAAAGAAAAAAAATATTTTCAAAAAATCTGGAAAGAACGAGAAATACAAATTGATAAAGTTGTAAATAACACTATTCAATTATATGGTTCTATTAAAGGTATTGGAGGTAAAGAAATTATGACAATTCAACAATTAGAATTGCCTGAATAGTTAATTAATGATTTAGAAACTCAAACTTAAGTCTTCTAAACTTTCAACTTCTTTTCATGTTATAATTACTCCAATACAAATAGTAATTGAATAATAAATCTATAAACTAAAACTATGTCATCTACAATCGACAAATTCAAACAAGCCTACGAACTCGTTAAACATTTAGATATCGGCGAAGTAATGGAAGCTTTATCCAAAATGGATGAGAAGCAATTGAAAGGCATGATGAAAATGCTGAAGCATCAATCAAAACCCGTTGAAACTCCTCCTGTAGATGCTGACTTCTACGATATGTTTCATATTTTAACTGATGAGGAAAGAGCCTTACAATTAAAAGTAAGAGCGTTCATGGAAACTGAAATAAAACCCATTGTAAATGATTACTGGATACGTGCAGAATTTCCTTTTGAGATTATTCCAAAAATGGCAGCATTAAACATTTGCGGGGTTACGTATCAGGGTTATGGATGCCCCGGTTTATCGCCATTAATGGAAGGTGTTCTCGCATGTGAATTAGCAAGAATAGATACATCCATTTCAACCTTTTTTGGAGTGCAGAGCGGTTTAGTTATGGGTTCTATTTATCTCTTAGGTTCTGAAGCTCAAAAACAGGAATGGTTGCCGCAATTACAACAGCTTACTAAGATTGGCGCATTCGGATTAACAGAACCAGAAGTAGGTTCAGGTGCTGCGGGCGGATTAACAATGGAAGCAAAACGTGACGGCGAAAAATGGATTTTAAACGGACAAAAAAAATGGATTGGCAATTCCACGTTTGCTGACGTGATAATTATCTGGGCGCGCGATGTGGATGATGATCACGTAAAAGGGTTTCTCGTAAGAAAAGGAAATTCCGGTCTGCAGGTAGAAAAGATGGAAGATAAAATGGCATTGCGTATTGTGCAGAATGGGATCATCACTTTGACGAACTGTGAAGTAGTGGAAAGCGACAGACTGGAAAAAGCAAATTCGTTTAAAGACACTGCAAATGTATTGCGTCTGACGCGCGCAGGGGTGGCATGGCAGGCGGTGGGCTGTGCGCGGGGTGCTTATGAAAACGCCTTGAAATATACATTGAAAAGAAAACAATTCGGAAAACCAATTGCATCATTTCAGTTGATACAAAATCATCTGGTGGAAATGCTGACAAATCTTACTGCGATGCAGACAATGGTGTATCGTTTATCACAATTACAAACAGAAGAAAAAATTACTGACGAACATGCATCTTTAGCGAAAGTTTTTTGCAGTTTACGCACACGTGATATAGTGAGTAAGGCACGGGAAGTAATGGGCGGTAATGGTATTTTATTAGAACATGACGTTGCACGGTTTGTAGCAGATGCGGAAGCAATTTATTCTTACGAAGGAACTAAAGAAATAAATACCTTGATTGTTGGCAGAGCGATTACCGGTATTAGTGCATTTATATAAAAGGAAACGATACGCTGTTTTATGTTAATCTAATTTGAGTTCATCTCTTGCTTTAAGTCCCTCATCTGTCAAACGATAAAGATCTAACCCGTTTATTTTACGACCATCAGGTTGAATAAATCCATACTTTTTCATCTCATCGACTATCTCCTGCGGCATAAAAGCCTTTATTGCTTTTTGAAACAGCAATAAACCTTTACAAACTTTTTCATTTTCCATGGTTAATCTTTTGGGAATATGAAAATAATGACTTTTTAAATATTTATCAAGAGCTTGAATGAAATAAAATGAAATTTTATTTTTTATATTTATATTAAATAAACATAAAATGCTAAATGAAGCCTTCTATACAGATATTATATCATTTATTTTCTTCTTCCAAATAGACGCAGTAACAACAGGAATAAATTGATAAAATCAAGGTATAAAGTAAGTGCGCCCATAATGGCACCTTTTCTTGCAGTTTCACCATCAGCACCAATCATATTCATGTTTTTGATTTTCTGCGTATCATAAGCTGTTAAACCTACAAAAATTAAAATACCTGCGTAGGTCGTTATCCAGTAAAGAATATCACTCTTCATAAATATGTTTGCAATAGATGCAATTACTAAACCAACCAATGCCATCAGCAATAAATTACCCCAACTCGTCAGGTCTTTCTTGGTAAAGTATCCGTAAGCACTCATTGTACCAAATGTAATTGCAGTTACAAAAAAGGTTAATGCTATTGAACCTTGGGTGTACACTAAAAATATCACCGACATTGTAAGTCCGTTTAATACAGAATAGAGTAAGAAGACAAAGGTAACTGTTGCCGCACTCATCTTATTAATCATTGCACTAAGTGCAACTACTAATAAAACTTCTCCTATCAGTAAGCCGATGAACATATATGGAATGCCAAAAATAAATTGTAAAACCCCGGGTGATGTAGCGGTTAAGTAAGCTACGATACCTGTTATTACTAATGCAAACGACATCCAGCCGTATACTTTGGTAACAAAATCCTGTTGTTCAGTCATTACTCTGTCTAACGAGAACTGGCTTTGCATGTCTTTATCTAATGGTTCCATAATTTTATTTATTTAAGTAAATATACTAATTCAAAATTTGAAATGAACAAACAATCTGCCAAAATTTTTGCTGTCTTTTTCAATTCTGTGGTAGTGCTGCTTGATATGTTTCTGGTCTAAAAACCGTAACACTCTTTTCTTCAGCTTGCCGCTTCCTTTTCCCGGAATAATCTCTACCAGTCTGGTTTTGGTATCAATGGCTTCTTCGATGGCATTATTTAATGCAGTATCTATCTTGGTACCATTATCAAAACACTCGTGTAAGTCAACAACAATCTTTGCCATTTGAGTAAATTATTGAATTGTACAATTAGTTAGAGAATATTTTTAATTCTACAATTCTATCATTCTATAACTCTACAATTTATTTTAAACTTCCAATCATATCTTCAGGTTTTACCCATTCGTCAAATTGTTTGGCCGTAACGTAACCTAGTTGTATTGCAGTTTCCTTCAGCGTCTGATTTTTCTTGTGCGCAGTCTGTGCAATTTCCGCAGCTTTATAATAACCGATTTTTGTATTCAATGCAGTGACAAGCATCAATGAATTTTCTAAATTCTTTTTGATATTCCCCAACAAGGGTTGAATGCCTGTTGCACATTTATCATTGAACGACACACAAACATCTCCTATCAGTCTTGCGCTATGCAGAAAATTATAAATCATCACCGGTTTAAAAACGTTCAATTCAAAATGCCCGTTACTGCCGGCAATATTTATGGCAACATCATTTCCTAAAACCTGTGCAGCCACCATCGTCATTGCTTCGCATTGCGTCGGATTGACTTTTCCCGGCATGATAGAAGAACCCGGTTCGTTATCCGGAATATGAATTTCACCGATACCACAACGCGGTCCTGACGACAGCATACGTATATCATTTCCGATTTTCATCAGTGAAACTGCTACTGTCTTCAATGCACCATGTGCTTCTACGATTGCATCGTGTGCTGCTAATGATTCAAATTTATTTTCTGCAGTGATAAAAGGTAAACCTGTTAATGTTGCAATTTCTTTCGCAACATTTTTTGCATATCCTTTTGGCGTGTTGATACCGGTTCCTACTGCTGTTCCGCCTAATGCCAACTCAGATAAATGTGCCAGTGAATTTTCAATCGCTCTTAAGCCATGGTCTAATTGAGAAACATATCCAGAAAATTCCTGTCCTAATGTCAAGGGTGTTGCATCCATAAAATGCGTACGTCCAATCTTTACAATTTTAGAAAACTCTTTAGATTTTTTTGTTAATGTATTTCTCAATTTTTTAATACCAGGAATGGTTGTTTCCATTAAAATAGAATACGCTGCAATATGCATCGCCGTAGGAAATGTATCGTTAGATGATTGTGATTTATTTACGTCATCATTCGGATTGATAGATTTTTTTTCATCGGTTAATTTTCCACCTAACAATACGTGCGCACGATAAGCAATTACTTCATTCATATTCATATTAGATTGCGTACCGGAACCAGTCTGCCACACTACTAAAGGAAATTGGTCATTTAATTTTCCGGCTAATATTTCATCACAAACTTTTCCAATGATATCGCTTTTACTTTTTTCTAAAACTTTTGCTTTATAGTTGGTAATCGCTGCTGCTTTTTTTAAATATGCAAAAGCACGAATGATTTCTTTCGGCATCTTATTAATATCCTGTGCAATCTGAAAATTCTCGACAGAGCGCTCTGTCTGTGCTCCCCAGTAAACATCGGCAGGTACCTTTACCTCGCCCATTGTATCTTTTTCTATTCTGTAGTTCATTTTTTAGTATTGAGTAATTAGTATTGAGACTTCGACAAGCTCAGTCTGACTGGATAAGCTCAGCCTGACCGGACATGTGTTACTTCCCTTTAAATTCAGGCTTGCGTTTTTCTAAAAATGCATTCACCCCTTCTTTTACGTCTTCTGTATGAAATAAAGAAGCGAACGCATTTACTTCGTACTCGAATCCATCTACACCATCTTTATAATAGGCGTTCGTACATTCAATTACTTTTGCAATGGCAACAGGTCCTTTTGTCGCAATTTTATTGATGATAGATTTTGCTTTTTCTATCGCAGCATTTTTATCCGGCTCTATATAATTTACCAACCCAAGATTTAATGCCGTTTGTGCATCAATCATATCTGCTGTCAGATGTAATTCCAATGCTTTGGCTTTTCCGATGTATTGTATCAATCGTTGTGTGCCCCCATACCCGGCAATGATTCCCAGATTTACTTCCGGCTGTCCAAACTTCGCGTTTGGTGTAGCCATGCGCAGGTGACAAGCCATAGATAATTCACAACCGCCGCCTAATGCAAAACCGTTTACCACTGCAATTACCGGCACTGACATTTGTTCTACTAAAAAGAAAATATCTTGTCCGCGTTGTGCTACTGCTTTTGCATTATCAATGTTCAGTCCGTTGAACTCAGAAATGTCCGCACCTGCTACAAATGCTTTTTCACCGGCACCTGTTACAATAATTCCTTTTAATGATTCGTTCTTTGCACTTTCAAAAGCCTGTTTAATTTCCAGAATAGTTTCTGCATTTAACGCATTTAATTTATCAGCGCGATTGATAGTAATTGTAAGAATTCTATCATCTAAATTCCACAATAAGTTTTTAAATTCCATAGTAATTTTTTATCTGAATATTAAACCGAGTATAAAATCAGGTACGATACCAACTACTAATAGTATTACTGAAATCAGTATCAATATCAGTTTAGTGAAACCTGAAATCTCTATTACACTTCTATCTTCCGGGGCTTCGGAAAACATGGCGATGATTATTTTAAAATAATAATACACGCCGATTAAAGATGCCAGAATTGCAATTACTGCAATAAGTCCAATCTCATTTATTAATGAAAGTACGCCATAAATAATCTCACTATACCTAAAATTTATATAATTTTGTCTATAGTACGATAACCATTCTAAAATAGCATCTAACAAGTGATTGTTCGAGCTTAACACATTAAGTAAAACAAAATATTTTGCAAAAAATCCTGCTGTTGGTGGAATACCTGCCATAGACAATAATGCAATAAACATAGTTCCTGCCAATACAGGATTTCGTTTTACCAATCCGTTGAAAATGCTGATATCTTCATTATTATTTTCTTTCGAAACCAACATCAATACCCAAAAAGCTGCAAGACTTGATAAGCTGTAGGATAATAAATAATACCATGTTACATAAGGCGTAGATGCACTTAGAACTGTTATTCCTAAAATTATAAACCCTGCATGTCCGATACTTGAATATGCCAGTAAACGTTTTACATTTGACTGAGATGCCGCAATAACATTTCCAATAATTATTGTACTTACAGCAATTAATAGTAATATTCCAGTATACTCGCTATAATAACTAATCACTATACTAAACAATCTGTAAAACCCTGCTACTGCACCGATCTTTACAATGGTTGACATGTATGCAGTAATTACCGTTGGTGCGCCTGAATATACATCCGGCGCCCAGAAATGAAAGGGAACCGCCGACATTTTAAATGCCATTGCAAATAAAATTAACAGAAATCCTACAATCAATAACTGCTGACTTATTCCGTATGATGATAATGCTGATGATGAGATTTGTACGATATTAAAACTACCCAGTGCTCCATATACAAATGTAATTCCTAATAATAAAAATCCGCTGGCGAATGCTCCTAATAAAAAATATTTGAAAGCCGCTTCATTAGAATACAGATTCCTTTTATCGCTGCCGGCGAGTACATACACAGGAATAGATAAAATTTCTACTCCTAAAAATAACATGACCAAATGCGTGTAAGATGTCAGAATAAAAACACCGACTAAAGAAAACAACACTAAGGAAAAATGATCCGATAGATTCGTTTCATCTTTAAAATAATTTTTAGCCATGGTGAACCAAAGAATCGAAATAAATGAAAACAGCATAGTGAATGCTAATGGAATTTTATCCAATACCAACATTCCGTAAATATTTTCATTGTTTCCAAAATCCTGTACACAAAATCCGATATTTAAGAACAATCCGATAATCACCAATGGATATATTAATTTCCGTACGTTTAATATTTCCGCTATTAACGACAAAACGCCTAAACTTGACAATAATAATAGTTCTTTCATATTTTATCTATTTAGACGCATTCAATGCGTCTCTACTTCACAATAATTGTAGCATTATGTACGTGATCTATTAATTGTTTTACCGGTTCTTCCGAAACATGCAAAATTACATTGGGGAACAAACCAAAAAATATAATCAATACAGCAAGGCAGCTTAACATTACTTTTTCGTTTCTTGTTATATCACCAAATGTTTCTGTTGTTGCATTTGTTTCGCCATGCATCATATGCTGATATGCTCTCAGCATATATACTGCTCCGAGAATTACAGTTAATCCTGCGAAAACAGCTGCTATAGTATTGAATTGAAAAACTCCATGTATTAATAAGAATTCTCCGACAAATCCATTTGTCAAAGGCATTGCTACGTTTCCTAATAATGCAATTAAAAACAACACACTAAATACGCGCGATACATTTCTGATACCGCCTAAATTCTGCATCGTATCTGTTTTCATCCTGTTCATGATGATATCTGCTACATAGAATAATGCAACTACATTTATACCATGTGACAACATCTGATATAATGCACCTTGTATGCCTTGTAAATTCCATGCGAAAACACCTGCAGCAATTAAGCCGACGTGACCTAAGGATGAATATGCCAGCATGCGTTTAAAACTATGTTGTGTGAGCGCCAACATAGAACCATATACCACACTTATTACACTTAATACGATAACATATTTTGATGTGAGTAACCAGCCTATAGGTACAATCGGAATCAGCCACACGATTAATGCAAATGCACCCATCTTCAGCATGATGCCAGACAATAACATGGTGCCTTGTGTTGGTGCATTCACGTATGTATCCGGCTGCCAGGTATGCAATGGGAAAATAGGAATCTTTATAGCGAATGCCAGATAGAATGCAATAAATACCAATACTTGTTCTTTTGCTGTGAGCATTGCACCTACATTATAGAACTGATAGATATTGAAACTTCTGCCCGGATTATGCAGCCATATAAAAATGATGGCAAGCAGCATAAATAAACTTCCAAACAATGTATAAATGAAAAATTTAAAGGTGATTTTTTGTCTGCCATCGCCGCCCCAGATTAAGCAGATAAGATATATTGGAATTAATGCCAACTCCCAGAAAATATAAAACAACAAAGCATCTTTTGCCAGGAACACACCTAAGAGTGCGCTTTGCATAAATAAGATCAGACTAAAATATGCTTTTGGATTTTTGATTTCACGACCGCTTGTACTTTGAATAATAAACGGAACCAATAAGGTCGTC
>JAYVPA010000099.1:0-6252 GCA_043757615.1 Sphingobacteriales bacterium
TATGCAAGACAGAATCGGTCCGGACAGAGCGGGTCCATTCGGTATCTTGCAGCCATTGGCAGATGGATTGAAAATGTTTATGAAAGAAGAAATCATCCCTACTGTTTCCAATAAATTTTTATTTATTCTCGGACCAAGTTTAGCGATGCTCACCGCATTGATGGCAGGTGTGGTAATTCCATGGGGTGGCAAATTAGCATTGGGTGATCATTTCTATTCATTGCAAATTACAGATATCAATATCGGCATCCTATATGTTTTTGGTGTAGTATCATTTGGTGTGTATGGGATTATGATTGGCGGCTGGGCTTCCAATAATAAATATTCTTTGTTGGGTGCATTGCGTGCTTCTTCACAAATGATTAGCTATGAAATTGCAATGGGGCTGGCTATCGTTGCATTAGTAATGAAAACAGGCACCTTGAGTCTGGGTGAAATTGTTGCACAACAGGCTAATACCGGTTCCTGGTCACATTTAGATGCAAATTTTTGGTATCAGCCTCTTGGTTTTTTAATATTCTTAATCTGCGCATTTGCAGAAACGAATCGCGCGCCATTTGATTTACCTGAATGCGAAACAGAATTAGTAGGTGGTTATCACACAGAATATTCTTCCATGAAACTGGGATTTTATTTATTCGCAGAATATATTAATATTTTTATTTCATCAGCAGTAATGGTGACTTTATATTTCGGTGGATTTAATTTGCCGTTTCAGTCACATATTCCATTGGATGGAAACTGGCTGGTAGTAGCACAAACAGGATTTTTCTTTGGAAAAGTTTTCTTCTTTATCTTCTTTTTTATGTGGGTGAGATGGACGATTCCAAGATTTAGATATGATCAGTTAATGAATTTAGGCTGGAAGATTTTAATTCCTTTAGCCATATTTAATATTCTTGCAACTGGTGTTTTAATGTACGCACTTGGTAAAGTATAAATATAGTATTTAGTAATCAGTAGGCAGTATGCAGTTCAGAGGAAAAATAAAAAATACATTTAGAGAATTAAAAGCTTACCAAAAAGGTTTTGAATTATCTATGGAGATATTTAAGCTAACTAAACAATTTCCCAAAGAGGAACAATATGATTTAGTCTCCCAGATTCGCCGTTCCTCCAGAGCTGTATGTGCTAATATTGGAGAAGGATATAGAAAGAGACAATATGAAAAATATTTTTCAAGTAGACTGGCTGATGCAGATATGGAAAATACAGAGACCCAAGTTTGGTTAGATTTCGCTTTGCATTGTGAATATATAAATGAAGAAACCTATGATAGTTTAATTTTGCAATCGGAGGAGATTGGAAAATTAATTTCATACATGATTAATAATACTGATAAATTTATGCCATTAAATAAAAAAGTTGTAGAAAATTAATTTACTGCATACTGTATACTAAATACTGCGTACATGAATTTGACAAATAGAAAAAAAGTAGTCGCAAAAAAAGAAATGTCTTTGTCGGAAAAGCTGTACTTACCAGCTATCACTAATGGTATGGTGATTACGATGAAACATTTTTTCAAAAAATCGGCAACCATACGTTACCCTGAAGTGAAGCGTGAAATTGCAGGTGTGTATCGCGGACAGCACGTATTAAAACGTGATGAGCAAGGCGCGGAACGTTGCACAGCATGCGGTTTGTGCGCAGTAGCATGTCCGGCAGAAGCTATAACTATGGAAGCTGCTGAGCGCAAGAAAGGCGAAGAAACCTTATACAGAGAAGAAAAATATGCAGCGGTTTATGAAATCAATATGCTGCGCTGTATCTTCTGCGGTTTATGCGAAGAAGCTTGTCCGAAAGAAGCGATTTTCTTAACAGACAGAATTGTTCCTGTAGAAGTGGATAGAAAATCTATGGTTTATGGAAAAGATAAATTGGTTGAAGATGTCAATCATCCAATTGACTTAACACCAAGACAAACACCGGAAGTACTGGAATTCAAAAAAGATAAAACAAAAGCACACAATCAAACGTGGGCGGATAAACAGAAATTATTAAGCCAAAAAAAACATCATTAAAAACATCATTAAAATCATAAATCTGAAATCAAATGCCTTTATCTCAATATTTATTTTTCTTCTTATCATTCGTCGCAATACTAAGTGCGCTAATGGTAATATTGGATAAAAATCCGGTGCATTCCGTGTTGTATTTAGTCATTACTTTAATGGCTATAGCCTGTCACTATTTATTATTAAACTCAACTTTCTTGTTCGCTGTTCAGGTAATAGTATACTCGGGTGCTATTATGGTTTTATTCCTACATGTAATCATGTTATTGAACCTGAATAAAGAAATTGAACCACATAAAAAAAATATACCAAAAGTAATTGCCGCAATTTCAGCCGGCTTATTAATGATGAGTCTGGTTGCTTTGTTAAAAGGAGTGGAAATGAAAATGTTACCGGCAGCAAGAAACAGTAATATAGGATTGATGGATAATTTAGGAAAAGTATTGTTCAGAGAATATATGCTGCCCTTTGAACTTTCATCCATATTGTTTTTAGCGGCAATGGTAGGTGCAGTATATTTAAGTAAAAAAGAAATTCATTAATGAAAGACGTAATAATTGGCATTCCCATACAATGGTACATTTATTTAAGCGTAGCATTATTTTGTATTGGTGTCTTGGGAGTTTTATTCAGAAGAAATGCCATCATCATTTTTATGTGTGTAGAAATCATGCTGAATGCAGTTAATTTATTGATGGTCGCGTTCTCAAGATATTTGGGAGACACCAGCGGACAAGTATTTGTATTTTTTGTAATGGTGGTTGCTGCTGCAGAGGTTTCTGTCGGACTGGCCATTTTGATGATGATATATAGAAACACGAAATCAACGGATATTGATACATTGAACAAACTAAAATGGTAGAATAAAAAGCATTGCGCTCTTTGCGTCTTTGAGTGAAAAAATTAAATAAAGAAAAATGAAAAAGATAGGAATTTATGTGTTAGTGTTAGTTGCGTTGTCATCTTGTGTAACGAAAAAGAAATTCACA
The DNA here is from genome assembly GCA_043757615.1 of Sphingobacteriales bacterium. GTDB lineage: Bacteria > Bacteroidota > Bacteroidia > Chitinophagales > JADIYW01 > JADJSS01. The sequence goes on from JAYVPA010000099.1 coordinate 3,008, forward strand.
GCAACACAGACTGAAAAAGATAAAATAGAAATGGCATTGCGCCAGACCACTTCTGATTTAGCAGAATGCGAAAAGAAATTCGGAACGAAATCTTCTGCATATGATGCACTTTCTGCTGAGTTGGAAAAAGCAAAAGCAAAAATTGAGGAGTTAAATAAAGAAGTTGAATTCCAAAAAGCAACCAGCGGAAAATTATTAGACCAGTTGTCTGCTTTATCAGTAATCAGTAAAGAAGGTGCGGCAAGTATCAGACAATCATTGGAAACAATTGATAAGCAAAGCAGAGACATCAGCTTGCTGAATTCTCAGATTCGTTCTAAAGATTCATTGAATTTGGTATTAGTACTAAACCTTAAACGTTCATTAACGGATGTGAATGATACGGATGTAAGTGTAAAAGTGGATAAAGGCGTTGTCTTGATTTCTTTGTCTGATAATATGTTGTATAAATCAGGAAGCTCAGAAATTTCTTCCAGAGCGGGTTCGGTTTTAGAAAAGATTGCGAAAGTAATCAACGACTATAAAACCTTTGATGTACTGATTGAAGGAAATACAGACAATGTTCCAATTGCTACAGGTTGTTTAATAGACAACTGGGATTTGAGTGTAAAAAGAGCAACATCGGTAGCGCGTGTCTTACAAAAAAATTATGCGGTAGATCCTTCAAGAATTATTGCAGGCGGTCGTTCTGAATACAATGCAAAATTACCGAATGATTCCAAAGTAAATAAATCAGCAAACAGACGTACAGAAATTATCATCATGCCAAAACTAGATGAGTTCTTTAAGTTGTTAGAAATAAAACAATAAATTTTTAATGGAGCACTTAGTATATCTTATTCCTTTATTTCCGTTGGTGAGTTTCACCATCATCGCTTTATTTGGTAAAAGTTTATCAAAAAGTATCACAACGTTTTTAGCGCCCGGAAGTATTCTGGCTTCTTTTGTTGTTGCGTTGTTGATTTTCTTTTCACAACTTAGTAAAAATCACGCAGTAGATGTTCCTGTTTTATCATGGATACACGTTGGAGATTTTCACGCGGATTTTTCATTTTTAGTAGATTCATTGTCTATCATCTTTACATTGGTAATTACAGGAGTTGGATTTTTGATTCATGTGTATTCAACAGGTTACATGCACGACGAAAAAGATTATAACAGATATTTTTCTTACTTGAATCTGTTTGTATTTTTTATGTTGCTGTTAGTATTAGGAGATAACTTCTTATTGATGTTTGTGGGATGGGAAGGTGTTGGATTATGTTCTTACTTATTGATTGGATTCTGGTTCAAAAATATAAATTATTCAAATGCTGCCAATAAAGCATTCATCATGAATCGTATTGGCGACTTAGGGTTTTTATTAGGCATCATCTTAACTTTTGGCGTTTTCGGAAGCATTAACTATCATCAGGTTTTTGCGCAAGCAGGAACTGTAGTTATTGACGGCAAATTAATTACCTGGATAACCATGTTATTGTTCATCGGTGCCATCGGAAAATCAGCACAGATACCATTATATACATGGTTGCCGGATGCCATGGCAGGTCCCACACCGGTTTCCGCATTGATACATGCTGCAACAATGGTAACAGCCGGTATATATATGGTAGCACGTTGCGGCGTATTATTTTCTATGTCTGATTTTACGATGCATTTTATTGCTATCATTGGAATTGCAACAGCCTTATTAGCAGCATCCATCGCATTGTTCCAGAATGATATCAAAAAAGTACTGGCATATTCAACCGTTTCTCAATTAGGATTAATTTTCTGTGCCTTGGGTTGTGGTGCATTTTCTGCAGGGGTTTTTCACGTTGTGACACATGCATTCTTCAAAGCATTATTATTCTTAGGTGCAGGTAGCGTGATTCACGGAATGAGCGGTGACCAGGATATCAGAAATATGGGCGGCTTAAAAAACAAAATGCCAATTACTTACATTACATTTTTTATTGCAACAATTGCTATTTCAGGAATTCCGCCGTTTGCGGGTTTCTTTTCGAAAGACCAGATGCTTGCGGAAATCTTTGTACATAATAAAGTATTATTCGCATTGGCATTGACATCTTCGTTAATGACGTCGTTCTATATGTTCCGTTTGTTGTTCTTAACGTTCTTTGGAGAATTCAGGGGAAATGAAATCCAGAAGAATCATGTGCATGAATCACCCAAAAGCATGACTATACCATTAATGGTATTAGCGGTGCTTTCTGTAATAGGTGGTTTTATTGGTTTCCCGCATGAGCTGGGACATCAGTTAAATATTCAGCATTGGTTAGATGGCTTCTTAGCTTCTTCCGTAAAAATGAAAACAACAGATATGACATTGAATACAGAATTGATGCTGATGGGAGTAACAATAGTTTTAATTTTAGCAGTGATATTACTGGCAAGAATATTCTATATTTCTAAAAAAGAAATTCCGGTCAGTGATGAAGAAGCGATGCCTTTATGGAAAGAAATTATTTACTATAAATACTATATAGATGAAATCTATGAAGCAGTTATAGTAAAGCCCATAAACAGAATTTCAGGACTAGTATATAATTATATAGAGCGTTCAGGAATTGATGCCATGGTAAATGGAATCGGAACATCCGTGGTAAACTGGAGCCAGTTTTTCCGCCTTACACAGACCGGGAGTTTAGGTTTTTATGTAGGCGCAATGGTGGTAAGTATTGTAGTATTAATTATTTTAATGTTTGTAAAAATATAAGCTATGATGGTAATTTTCTTAATGACGATGTTGGTAGTAGTAATCCCTACCTTACATGTTTTGAACGCAAGATCAGTGCAGCGTATTGCATTGTTTATTGGTGCTACTCAAATTGCATTACTGGCATTCACAGGTAAAATAGACAGTCAGTTTTCTGACTTCTTGGTGAATACTTTTAATCATGCTGTTTCACTATCCTGCACTACAGTTATTCATAAAATTTGTTGCTTGTTTTATTCGTAGTAAAAATTGATGTTTAGAATTTAGAATTAAATTACATGTTAGTATTTCTTTTGCTCATATTACCTGTTGTGTTTGTCTTGTTGACATTATTATTTAATGGAAAACAAACAAAAAATATTGCGTTGGTTGGTTCTTTGGCAACATTAGCTGTTGGCTTGTATGCATTCTCTGAATTCAGTCAAAATCCAACGTGTAATTGTTTCGTATATCATACGGAATGGATACATGCATTGGGAGCAGATTTTTATATAAAGATAGATGGCATTAATATTATTTTAGTTTT
>JAYVPA010000100.1:0-6222 GCA_043757615.1 Sphingobacteriales bacterium
TTTTATAAAAGAGCATCATATTCCGGGTATTCTGTTTATTTCAGGAGACCGGCATCATGGACAATTAATGAAAATAGAAGAAAAAGGCCTGTACCCCTTATATGATTTTACTACTTCCCCATTGACAATGTACCCTGTAAATATTTCAAGAAGAAGTCTTGAATACAAAAACCCTGCTGAAATAAAAGGTACTTTTTTTCCAAACTATAATTATGGTAAAATTTCAATTTTCGGTGGAAACAAAAACAGGAAATGCACCATTGAATTGAAAGACAAAAAGGGGAAAGTAGTTTGGAAATATGAAATTCAGGCAGAAAACTTGAAATAAGCATCATAAAAATCAACTTAATTAATTAATTATCAATAACTTGATAAAACTCAGTTTGCAGATTGTGGAAAACATGTGGACTTAATAAAAAATCAACATAAACAATAAAAAAACTCAGGAATATTTAGCTATCTTTGCAACTCCAAAAAAGAAAATATCATGTACGCAATAGTAGAAATAGGCGGTCACCAGTTCAAAGTAGCACAAAATCAAGAGATTTTTGTATTAAAATTGGATGGAAACGCTGGTGACAAAGTGAACTTCGACAAAGTTTTGTTGGTTTCAGGTGATGCAGGCATTACAGTTGGTTCTCCAACAATAAGCGGTTCATCTGTTTCTGCAACTATCGTTGAGCACCAGAAAGGCGATAAAGTTATCGTTTTCAAAAAGAAAAGAAGAAAAGGCTATAAAGTTAAAAATGGCTTTAGGGCATCATTCACAAAAGTAAAAATTGACGCGATAGCGTAATTGTTAAAATATAAAATTCTAATAAAATGGCTCACAAGAAAGGTGTCGGTAGTTCAAGAAACGGTAGAGAATCGCACAGCAAACGATTAGGTGTTAAATTATACGGCGGACAAGAAGCAATTGCCGGAAATATCATTATCCGTCAACGCGGTACTAAATTTCATCCGGGTGATGGCGTTGGTTTAGGTAAAGACCATACTATTTTCGCAGTTAAAGACGGAAAGGTATTGTTCAAAAAAGGTTACAAAGACAGAACATTTGTTCATATCGCATAAACAATACAGACACAATATATACAAAACGCCATCTTATTCAGATGGCGTTTTTTTTAACTAACTATCTAACATGAAATTACTTCTTTGCAACTATGTATTTAGTCTCTCCCGTAATGTTATCCTGAACCACACCTACATATGCTAAATCTTCCTTATTATCTTCAGAAGAAGATATTGTCTTGACGCCACTAATTGTATTTGAATTTTGATATTCATCATTATTGCTGCAACCCGCAAAAAAAAGCGGGACAGATAAGGCTATTATGTTTCTAAGAGTGAATATCTTTGTCATACTCTCAGATTTATTGGATTCGAAAGACAAATTACAATTTAATTTAATATTTGTCAATAAAAACTAAAAAAAATATTATGAAAATAGAAATCTGGTGGATTGGCAAAACATTTCAGGACTTTACACAAAAAGGATATATTGAATTTTTAAAACGAATTCAGAAGTTTACGCCAGTTTCTATCGTAGAAATAGCTGATTTAAAAGGGCAAACACAAGCTAAGACAATAAAAAATCTGGAAGCGGAAAAGATTTTAGCAAAACTGAAACCAGATGATTTTTTAATTCTGCTGGATGAAAAAGGTAAGAATTATACGTCTGTTGAATTTGCAGATTTTATTCAGAAGAAAGATAATCAATCCGTGAAGAAACTAATTTTTCTGATTGGCGGTGCATATGGTTTTGATGAGAAAATTTACGAAAGAGCTAATGATAAAATTTCGCTTTCTAATATGACTTTTTCACATCAGTTAATCCGTCTGATTTTTATGGAACAGTTATATCGTGCTTATACAATCATTCATAATTTCCCATATCATAATGATTGATACATGAACAATCAAAAGTGATAATTTCTTCGGATAGAATCTTATCTTTAGCAAAATTCCAAAAAACATGAAGAACTTACAATTTCCATTACAATTTACTTTTAAGATTTCTACGTTTGCAAACGATTTCGTTGCAAAAGATGCGAATGGTCAAACCATTAGTTATATCAAACAAAAGATGTTTAAACTCATTGAAGATGTCAGCATCTACAATGATGAATCTAAATCACAAGTAGAGTATTCTATAAAAGCAGATCGCTGGCTCGATTTTTCTGCTGCTTATAACTTTACAAATAGTGTTGGAAATTATCTTGGAAAGGTGGCACGAAAAGGCTGGGCTTCTATCTGGAAAGCACGTTACGAAATCTATGACGAAAATAATTTGCAGGATTTATTGATTCAGGAAGAAAAACCATGGGTAAAGGTTGCAGACGCCTTATTAATAGAAATTCCATTTTTAGGTATATTATCGGGTTATCTGTTCAATCCATCCTATTTAGTTACCCGACCGGACGGAAAGCCTGTTATTCGTCTGAAAAAAGAATCGTCTTTCTTTGGAAGAAAATTCTCTGTTACAAAATTAAATGAATTTGAAAAAGGGGAAGAAGAAAGAGTAGTGTTAGGATTAATGATGATGATTTTACTAGAAAGAAGAAGAGGATAATCACAAAACATCTATCACCTTCTGCATATCCAGATCAAGCATGCATTTAAAATGTCCTTTTGGACATTTATCTAAACCGTGTTTGTGGCATGGACGACAAGTAAGCGTAGTGTTTTCTATCATTACGGAGTTTGCATTGTTATTATAAGGCGCAAAACCTAAGCGTTTATCCGTGCTGCCGAAAATAGAAATTATACGTTTATTAAAAGCTGCTGCAATATGCATCATTCCTGTATCCGGGGTAATTACAAATTTCGCGCGTTTAATAACGGATGCTGACTGATTGATGTTATAATTACCACAAGCATTGTAAATCTTAAATTTATCAATAGCTTCCAGTTGTGTGCCAAGATAAGCATCTTCGTTTCCCCCAATCAATATAATCGGGATGTTGATTTTTTCACATAATTCTTCCAGTTTTACTTTCGGGATTTGTTTCGTAAAATGCTTCGCCCCTATCACTATTACACAATAGCCGGCAATATGTGTAAACGGTAACCTCGCAGGTGTCATGTCATCTTTTTCAGGAATAAAATAATCCAGACCTTTGCCGTCATTGATAACATTCAGTTTTTTTACCGCAGAAAAATATCTGTCAACGACATGATTATTCAATAAATTTATTTTGAATTTAATCAGTAAGAACCGTCTGAAACGTTGTTTATTATACCGGTATGTCTTTACTTTCAATGTTGAGGTAATCTGATGCGAACGGATGTTATCATGTAAGTCAATAATTAAATCGTAATGTTCCTTTATCAACACATCTGCAACTTCTGAGACGTCTTTATCAATTCCATATACTTTAGAAACAGATGGATTGTTGTCTACAATTTCTCTAAATGAATTTTTCGTCAGGTAATGTATTTCACTATTCGCCACTTGATGTTTAATGCAGCGAATTACAGGACTTGTGAGTACAATGTCGCCAATGGATGAAAAACGGATAAGGAGAATTTTCATGATATAGATTTTGAGATTTGAGATTTGAGATGTAAGACACTTATTTTTTTAAAAGTCTCGTCTCCCAAATCCCATATCTATTTTTCCAGATACTTTTTTGCTTCTTTCAGATATTCTTCCACGCCAAACAAGACGCCTGTTTTTACGCTTTCTACCGGCAATGTCTTTACAATTTTTCCCGGCATGCCTAACACCATACTACCATCAGGAACCACCATGTTTTCTGTTATCAAAGCATGAGCACCAATGATACAACCATTTCCGATCTTGGCGCCATTTAAAATGGTCGCACGCATGCCGATCAGATTATGATTTCCGATAGTAGCGCCGTGAATAATGGCACCATGGCCAATTACGTTGTCTTCACCAATATTTATTGGCATGCCATGATCAAGATGCATAATAACACCTTCCTGTATGTTGGTTCTTTTACCGATAGTAATCTTATCAAAGTCTCCACGAATAACCGCTCCAAACCAAACTGATACATCATCGTGCAATTCTACATTTCCCAAAACGCGCGCAGTATCTGCAATAAAAACATTGTTGTGTTTCTTTACGCTTCTTTCTAATTGTTGCTGGTAATTACTCATAGTATAAACATACGAAAAAAATAAAATCTGATTTTGTATTTTTAATGGAGTAGTAATAATTCCTATTTAAAAACATCTTAAAAAGTTAATTATGCTTTGTGCTTTGGAAAGTCAAGTCCTTTTGTTAAATTTATATATGAACCATAAGATAATTCTGATTCTTAGTTTGCTGTTTTTTATCGCTTGTCAGAAAGAAGATCCTTCTTCTCTTTCCAAGCAAAATATAAAAATTACAGGTGCAGGAACTACCTATTACACAAATGAAGATTATCTCCGTTTAGTTGAACTCACCGATACTTCAAAAATTTATTCCATAAACGAATTTAAATATTCGATGAATAACATCGCTCTGATTGTAAATAAATATTACGACAGAGCCGGGGCTTTTCCTACATTATATAATGTGGTGACAGATGTAGCTTATGAAACATTGAATAATATGCATACCGAATATGCAGAAATGGGAAAAGCGTTCATGAATGAATTCGGCAAACATTATATCCGCAATTTTCATAATTACTTGGTTGGAAAAACGATAGAACCTGCCTGGTTGAATTACTACCAACGTGTTGCAGAAAATAAAAACACCATTCTGCATTTGGGTATGTCAGGCATCAATGCACATATTACATATGACATTCCATTTGTGTTGGATAATATTGATGCTGTAGATTCTTTTTATAATGATTTTAAAGTGTATACTGATTTTATTGCCTCTACTTATCCTCAAGTTGCCTTAGTGCTGAAAGACAAATATGGCGTACAAAAGGGAGATGACGCATTCAAACTGTTTCAGTTAGGTGATTGGATTGACGGAATGAAAGGCACCGGATTTACAACTTATACAGTTATAGATATGCTTCGTTCACAGTCATGGCAGCGCGGTATGGACTTACAAAAAGGATATAAGAATTCAACGCAAATGGACAACTTCTGCTCTTCTGATTTCAAAATACGGGAGGATATTCTACAGGTTGCAGACGATGCAAAATTATTATACTGACACTGTAATTTATCAAACTAACAGACGACATATAGTCATACATCTTTATTCTAAAATAAACCAAATGAAAAAAATCAATTTACTTCTTATCTGCTTTAGTGTTCTTATGTTCATTAGTTGTAATCAAAAAGAAAACAGTGGTTCCGGAGATGCTGCATTTGATAAAATTTCAGAAGAATTTCTAAAAGGATATCTCGCATGGCGCCCACAATCCGGCACTTATCTTGGGTTGCATGAGTATGACGGCAAAATAACTGATTTTAGTAAAACATCCCTGGATGCCGAATTAGCGCGGCTAAAAGAATATGGTCAAAAATTTTCAGAAATTGATTCTGCTTCATTAAGTTCGAAAAAATATTACGACTGGAAAATGCTGGTGTCCAATATCAAAAATGAAATTTTTCAGTTTGAAGATTTGCAAATATATACAAACAATCCAATGACATATGCAGGAGTCATCAATGTGAATATTTATATAAAAAGAAAATTTGCTCCAATTGAACAACAAATTAAATCTATTATAGCCATAGAAAACGAAGCTCCTAAAATGTATGAAGCTGCAAAAGCAAACCTGAAAGATTCTTTATCATTACCGCATACACAATTAGCTATTGATATAGCAAAAGGCACCGCCTCTTTTTTAGGAAACGATTTATTGGTGGCCTTGAAAGATGTGAAAGATACATCGTTAATGAATTCATTTAACGAAGCCAATAAAAAGGCCATGGACGCTATTAATGATTATGCTTCCTACTTAGAAAAAGAAAAACTACCGAAAGCACATAACCATTATGCAATTGGAGTAGACAATTATAAAAAGATGTTGTTATACGGAGAAGATATTACCATGTCACCTGATGAAATTCTAGCGATTGGCATGAAAGAATTAGCAAAAGAACAAGCAGCTTTTTCTGCTGCTGCAAAAATTATCAATCCGAATAAGACGCCTAAAGAAGTATTAGATGAAATGCAAAAAGAACATCCAACTGCTTCAAACTTAATTCCTGAAGCAGGAAAAAGTATTGAAGCTATCCGTCAGTTTTTGATTGATAAGAAAATCATAACTATGCCATCAGAAGTTCGCGTAAAAG
>JAYVPA010000101.1:0-6141 GCA_043757615.1 Sphingobacteriales bacterium
GTTGCGAGAGAATTGAGAGATAAAGATTTTATGAAAATTATTTCATTAGCACCAGAAGTATTATAACATGAGCACACAAGCACAAAAGCGTTTTGCGCCGAAATTAAAAATAAAAAAAGGAGATACGGTCGTAGTTGTTACAGGTGAAGACCGTGGCAAAAGCGGAAAAGTATTGGAAGTATTTCCTAAAGAAAACAGAGCATTGGTAGCAGGTGTAAGAATCATTTCTAAACACACAAAGCCAAATGCACAAAATCAACAAGGTGGAATCATCAAAAAAGAATCACCTATTGATATCTCTAACCTGAAACTGACTATCGGTGGCGCAGCTACCAGAGTTGGCAGAAAAGTAGAAGATGGAAAAACAGTAAGAATTGCAAAATCAACAGGAGAAATAATTAAGTAATGAGTTACATTCCTACATTAAAGAAAAAATACAATACTGAAGTAGTACCTGCCCTAATGGCAAAGTACAGCTACAAATCAGTAATGCAGGTGCCGAAATTATCCAAGATTGTAATCAATCAGGGAGTAGGTGCTGCAGTTGGAGACAAGAAATTAATAGACAACTCTATCGATGAAATTTCAAGAATTTCAGGTCAGAAAGCAGTTGCTACCAAATCTAAGAAAGCAATTTCTAACTTCAAACTAAGAGAAGACTTACCAATTGGTGTTCGAGTAACATTACGTGGTGAAAGAATGTACGAATTCTTAGAAAGATTAATGGCTGTGGCATTACCACAAGTACGTGACTTCAAAGGCATCAATGATAAATCATTTGACGGAAGAGGAAATTATACTTTAGGTATCACAGAACACATCATCTTTCCTGAAATCGACATCGATAAAATATCTAAGATCAGCGGTATGGACATCACGTTCGTAACTACTGCTCTTACAGATGACGAAGCACATTCATTATTAAAAGAAATTGGTTTACCGTTTAAGAAAAAATAAGCATGGCAAAAGAATCAATGAAAGCACGCGACGCAAAGCGTATGAAGTTAATCACTAAGTACAAAGCAAAACGTGAGCAGTTAAAAAAAGAAGGCGACTACACAGCATTGGATAAACTTCCAAAAAATGCTTCACCGGTTCGCTACAGAAACAGATGTAAACTAACAGGTCGTCCTCGCGGATACATCGGATTCTTTGGATTGTCAAGAATACAGTTCAGAGATTTAGCAAGCTACGGAAAGATCCCGGGATTAACCAAAGCAAGCTGGTAAGAGTAAAATAAATTTTTTAAAAATAAAAAAGTGAAGGTGGGAAACTGAATTGACACCAATTTAAGTCTCACATCTAAGCGATCTAAAACAAACAATACTAATGGTTACAGATCCAATAGCAGATTTTCTAACGAGAATCAGAAATGCACAACTCGCTGGTCACACCATCGTTGACATTCCTGCTTCTAACATGAAGAAGAAATTAACTGAAATCTTACATGATAACGGTTACATCTTAAAATTCAAATTCGAAGAAGACGGTCCTCAGGGAACAATCAAGATTGCCTTAAAATACAATCCTGAAACCAAAGAGCCGGCAATCAGAGAATTGATCAGAGTATCAAAACCGGGTTTGCGTCGTTACGCACACGTGGCTTCAATTCCAAGAGTAAAAAATGGTTTAGGTGTAGCAATTTTATCTACGTCAAAAGGAATTTTGACAGATAAACAAGCTAAGACCATGAAAGTAGGTGGTGAAATTATTTGCATAGTATCTTAAAAACAAAGTCATGTCACGCGTAGGAAAATTACTAATAACAATACCGGCAAAAACTGAAGTGAGCGTTGCAGATAATAACGTTGTCACTGTAAAAGGGCCAAAAGGAACTTTAACTGAAAAAGTAGATAGAGATATCATCGTTAAAGTTGAAGACGGAAAAATCACATTAGCTCGTCCGACTGAACAAAAACGTCATAAAGCATTACATGGTCTATACAGATCATTAGTAAATAATATGGTGGTGGGAGCAAGTGAAGGCTACAAGAAAACATTAGATGTTGTCGGTGTGGGTTTTCGTGCAAGCAACCAGGGACAAATGTTAGAATTGTCAATTGGTTTCTCTCACCCTATCTTTGTAATGTTGCCGGAAGAAATTAAAGTGACAACTGTTTCTGAAAAAGGACAGCCGCCACGTATCGTTTTGGAAAGTATAGACAAACAATTAATTGGCCAGGTAGCTGCTAAAATCAGAAGTTTAAGAAAACCTGAACCATATAAAGGAAAAGGTATTAAATATACTGAAGAGATATTACGTAAGAAGGCGGGTAAATCAGCAGGTAAAAAATAATCGGTAAGCACGCCAAATAACGTGTAACCACTAACAAATAAAAATTATTGTCATGGCAGTAACAAAATTATCTCGCAGAGAAAAAATCAAATTCAGTATCCGCAGAAAGCTGAGCGGTACAGAAGGTCGCCCAAGATTATCTGTATTCAGAAGCAATAGCGAAATCTATGCGCAAATCATAGATGATACTACTAAAAAAACAGTTTTATCTGTATCGTCTTTGAAATCAACTGGAACAAAAACGGAAAAAGCAAAAGCAGTAGGTGCAGCAATCGCAGAAAAAGCAAAAGCAGCAAATATTACTACAGTAGTATTCGATAGAAACGGATTTTTATATCACGGCAGAGTGAAAGCATTAGCGGACGCTGCAAGAGAAAACGGTTTACAATTCTAGTAAATACACACTGATGTGTGTATAAAAAAAATAAATTAGATATGTCAAAAGTAAAAGAAAATAAAGTTAGAGCAGCAACAGAACTTGAATTGAAAGAGAAAGTTGTAGGCATCCAACGCGTAGCAAAAGTTACAAAAGGTGGCCGTACATTTAGTTTTTCAGCTTTAGTAGTAGTTGGTGACGGACAAGGTACAGTAGGTCACGGTTTAGGAAAAGCCCGTGAGGTACAGGAAGCAATCGCTAAAGGTATCGACGATGCTAAGAAAAACTTAGTGAAAGTTCCGATTTTAAAAGGAACAATCCCTCACGACCAGTTGGCAGAATTTGATGGTGCGAAAGTATTAATCAAACCGGCTTCTCATGGTACAGGTGTTATCGCCGGAGGTTCTATGCGTGCTGTATTGGAAAGTGCAGGTGTTCATGATGTGTTAGCAAAATCATTAGGTTCTGCAAATCCTCATAACGTGGTAAAAGCAACTATCAGTGCATTAACGATGCTGAGAGATCCATATCGTGTTGCAAAAGACAGAGGAATCAAACTTTCTAAAGTATTTAACGGCTAATAATTATGTCAAAGATAAAAATCACTCAGGTTAAGAGTATAATCGACAGAAGTCAACGTCAGAAAGATACCATCAAAGCATTGGGTATCCAGAAATTAAACAGAAGCGTTGAAAAAGAAGCTACGCCTCAGGTGTTAGGTATGGTAGCAAAAGTAAAACATTTAGTAACGGTAGAAAATATCTAATAATGAGTATCAGTTTAAATAACTTAAAACCTGCAAAGGGATCTACAAAAAATCGCAAACGTATTGCACGTGGTGAAGGTTCAGGTTCAGGCGGTACAGCAGGCAAAGGTCACAAAGGTGCAAAGTCTCGTTCAGGTTATAAATCTAAGAGAGGTTTTGAAGGTGGTCAAATGCCATTACAACGTCGTTTACCAAAACGTGGGTTTAAGAATCCAAACAGAGTTGAATTCAGAACATTGAATTTGGCTGAATTAAGCGAATTAGCAGAAAAAAATAACATCAAGGATTTCAATTTTGAAACATACAGAACTTTAAAATTAGTTCGTAAATCTGATAAAATTAAAATTTTGGCTAACGGTGAATTAAAAGGCACTTTTAATGTTACTGCACACGCATTCAGTAATAAAGCAAAGGAAGCAATTGAAAAAAATAGTGGTACTGCCACAGTTATAGCATAAAGCTTATGAATCAATTTTTCGAGACATTAAAAAATATCTTCAGTATAGAAGACTTAAGAAAAAGAATATTCTTGACCTTAGGACTTATTTTTATCTACCGCTTAGGATGTTTTGTTGTATTACCCGGTGTAGACCCTGTTAGTGTGGCAGCACATCATAACGGAGCAAAAGGAATATTTCAGATATTCGACTTATTTGCTGGGGGTGCTTTTACAAAAGCATCCGTATTTGCATTAGGTATCATGCCTTACATTTCTACTTCTATCGTCATGCAGTTATTAACGCTGGCAGTTCCTTATTTCCAGAAATTACAGAAAGAAGGGGAAAGCGGAAGAAAGAAAATTACACAATATACAAGATACGGTACAGTTTTAGTAACCGCATTTCAGGGTTTTGCTTATGTAAAATTCTTATACTCACAAGGAATCGTTTCTACAGAAATATCTCCTGTCTTATTCTCATTTTCTACCATGATTATCTTAATCGCAGGTACCATCTTTGTTATGTGGTTAGGTGAGCAGATCCAGGAAAGAGGTTTAGGAAACGGTACTTCTTTAATTATTATGTCAAACATCATTTCACGTTTGCCTGCCTCTTTCTGGGCGGAAGCAAAAGCAAGAGCTATTACGGGCAGCGGGATCCTGATGTTGATTTTAGAATTAGCAGTATTGGGTATGGTGATTATGGCAACCATCATGTTGATTCAGGCAATAAGAAAAGTTCCTTTGAGCTACGCGAAAGCAATGTCAGGAGGTAACAACGCATATACACAACGCAGAGGATTTTTACCATTAAAAGTAAATATTGCAGGTGTAATGCCAATCATTTTTGCACAGGCATTCTTATTCATTCCGGGCACCATCGCACAATTATTTCCAGATAGTTCTGCTTCAGGATTTTTAAGACAGATTACAGACTTTACATCATTGCCATACAACATCATCATGTTTTTAATGGTTGTATTATTTACGTATTTCTACACAGCATTAATTATGAATCCTGTGCAGATGGCAGATGATTTAAAAAGAAATAACGGATTTATTCCGGGGGTAAAACCTGGTGCAAACACGGCTGAATACATAGATACAGTTTTATCAAGAATAACATTACCAGGTTCTATATTCTTAGGTTTTATTGCGATCATGCCATCTTTTGCAAAAATAGTTGGCGTAAACAGTCAGTTCGCTTATTTCTTTGGCGGAACATCATTACTGATTTTAGTTTCTGTTGTATTGGATACCATGCAGCAAATCAACTCACATTTATTAAGCCGTCATTATGATGGTTTAACAAAATCAGGTGCTAAGATCAGAGGCAGAAATGTTGCAACAAGTGATTTTTAATTTCGACGGAGCAAAATGATACATTTAAAAACTCCGGAAGAGATTGAATATATACGAAAGAGTTCTTTGTTAGTCAGCCAGACGCACGCGCTTTTGGCAGAATATATTAAACCGGGTGTCAAAACCTCTAAGTTGGATGAAATTGCTGAGCAGTTTATCAGAGATAACGGTGGAGTTCCATCCTTTAAAGGATACGGTGGATTCCCTTATACACTTTGTGTTTCAGTAAATGAGCAGGTAGTACATGGTTTTCCTTCAGACAGAGAAATCAAGGAAGGCGATGTTCTTTCAGTAGATTGCGGTGTTTTTAAAGATGGTTATCATGGCGATTCTGCTTTCACTTTTCCAATCGGAGATGTTGCAGAGGATGCAAAAAAACTATTACAAATCACGCTCAATTCACTTTATATAGGAATTGAACAGGCAGTAGCTGGCAACCGGGTTGGTGATATTGGTTTTGCTATACAGAATTATTGCGAGTTTACCCATAAATATGGTGTGGTTCGTGATTTGGTAGGACATGGAATCGGAAAAGATCTGCATGAAGATCCTCAGGTTCCCAACTACGGTAAACGCGGAAAAGGAACAATGTTACAGGAAGGTTGGGTGATTGCCATTGAACCAATGATAAATATGGGAACTTATCAGGTGAGAACTTTATCTGATAAGTGGACAATAATAACTAAAGATGGTAAGCCCTCAGCTCATTTTGAGCATACGGTAGCCGTAAAACGAGGAAAAGCTGATATACTTAGTGACCATAATTTAATATTCGAAGCGATAAAAAAGTCAGAATATATTAAGGATTTCAGATAATTATTACGATATTTGCAGTCCGAAAATTATGGGTAAAACAGATTTAATAAAATTAGATGGTACGATCACGGAAGCTCTTTCTAACG
>JAYVPA010000102.1:0-23118 GCA_043757615.1 Sphingobacteriales bacterium
GAAGATTTGACTTGGGAAATTTTCAGAGATACCTTGATTGAACAAGCAGAACAAGGCGTTGATTATTTTACGATTCATGCAGGTGTATTGTTGCGTTATATTCCGTTGACTGCAAAACGCGTGACAGGTATTGTTTCTCGCGGTGGCAGCATCATGGCGAAATGGTGTTTGGCGCATCATAAAGAAAGTTTTTTATACACGCATTTTGAAGAGATTTGCGAAATCATGAAACGCTACGATGTAGCGTTTTCGTTAGGCGATGGCTTGCGACCAGGTTCTATTGCCGATGCGAATGATGCTGCGCAATTTGCTGAATTGGAAACGCTTGGAGAACTCACAAAGATTGCGTGGAAACACGATGTGCAAGTGATGATTGAAGGACCTGGACACGTGCCGATGCACCTAATAAAAGAAAATATGGACAAGCAATTAGCGGAATGCCATGAAGCACCGTTCTATACGCTTGGTCCTTTAACGACTGATATTGCTCCGGGTTACGACCATATTACTTCTGCGATTGGCGCAGCGATGATTGGCTGGTTTGGCTGTGCGATGTTGTGTTATGTAACGCCGAAAGAACATTTAGGTTTGCCGAATAAAGAAGATGTGCGCGTTGGTGTAATTACATATAAGTTAGCAGCGCATGCAGCCGACTTAGCGAAAGGTCATCCGGGTTCGCAGTACAGGGATAATGCATTGAGTAAAGCACGTTTTGAATTCCGCTGGCACGATCAGTTTAACCTGAGTCTTGATCCTGAAAAGGCATTGGAATTCCATGATGAAACTTTGCCTGCTGATGGTGCGAAGATTGCGCATTTCTGTTCTATGTGCGGACCACATTTCTGCAGTATGAAAATTTCACAGGAAGTAAGAGACTTTGCAGAAAAAGGAATGCAGGAAAAATCACAGGAATTTATTGAAAAAGGAAGTGAGATTTATTCGTAGAATCTCTCTAACAAAAATGAACACCGTCATTTCGAACGGAGTGAGAAATCTCGTATATTTACATTATGTCTGAAAAAAAGATTACCTACCTAATAGGTGCTGGTGCAAGTGCGAATGCATTACCAGTTGTAAATGGTATGAATGAAAGAATGGAATTTTTTTTAAATGATTTGATAAGAATAAACAATGGCAAACACCTAGGGCATGGTCCTGATTTTATCAAACTTAGAAAGTTATTAGAAAAAATTATTACTCATAAGACTATAGATACGTATGCTAAAAAACTTCATTATAAAGAAGATTTAGATAATTATAATCTGCTTAAACGTTTCTTGATTTGTTATTTATTATTTGAACAAAGTATTAATGGTGAACAGTATTATTTTGATAATCATACAAATAATTTTGTAACGGAAGAAAATAAAAAGACATTAGATAAAATATCTAAAAGACTTGATGAAAGATACGACTCATTTTTAGCATCTTTATTAAATAACGATAGAGTATTAAATCAGAATATAAATATAGTTTCTTGGAATTATGATTTACAATTTGAATTATCATACGCAGATTTCTTTCAAACAAAATATTCAATAGATGAGCTTCAAGATAAATTACAAGTATTTCCAAGAAGTTTAAAAGTAAATAATATTGATAAAGATAAATCATCAATTATAAAAATCAATGGCACAGGTAATTTTAGAGACTTCTATGTTGATGCACACACTAGTGTTTTTGATATAATTAATGAAGCTTTCTTTGATGAGAGATTTATAGAAATTCTTTTGAAAGTATTATTTATGAAGCGAGAAGGTGTAAATGTTGATAATCAATTAAAATTTGCATGGGAAAAGGATGAACAAGTTACAAAAGCAAGAAATTATTCGCATGAAGTAATTAGAGACTCTGATGCTGTTGTAATTATTGGTTATTCATTTCCTACATTTAATCGGGATATTGATAGATTGTTATTTTCAGGATTTAATAAAGACTGTTTAATGCGTAGTGCAGGCAAAATTGAATTGATAAAAAAGAAAATATATATTCAAGATAAACCTGAAAATGCACCTAAAATAAAAGAACGATTGAAGGCAGTTGGAAATAATTTATTCGATGTCGCTGAGATTTATGATGATGTTGACCAATTTTTCATTCCACCGGAATTATAATAAAACTTATGAAGAGCTATTTTTATTTATTTGTCATTTTTAGTTATACTCTGTAATAAATTGAGATGAAAACCATTCTTTACACATCACCTGTTGAAACAGTTAATGAAATAGAAACAATTTCAGCAATATTTGATGCGGGTCTCAATTATTTATATATCAGGAAACCCAAACTGGATGATTTCTCTTTAGTGGATTTTGTAGAAAAGATTCCGGAAAAATACTGGAAACAATGCGTTTCTAATTCTTTAATTATTACAAAAGAATTTGACTTAGGTGGGTATCATTTTACAAGAGATATCATGCAAAAGAATGAATTGTATAATGATAAGGTATTGGACCGGCTGCATTCAAACGATAAAATATCTTCAGTGTCTGCGCATTCTTTAGATGAAATAAAAAAATATTCAGAAAAATTTAAACATGTAATTGTGTCGCCAATATTTCCAAGTCTTTCAAAAGAAAGTCATAGTTATGATTGGGATTTTGATGAAATAAGAATGTTATTAACAGATTGCCACGCTTCGCTCGCAATGACGGAATATTTCGCCGTTGGCGGAATCGATATTAACAACACAGATAAGGTGAAAAAACTTAACTTTAATGGTGTTGGATTGTTAGGTGCAGTTTGGAATAAACCGGAAGAATCAGTAAATAATTTCAGACAAATTTTTAAAACGCTAAATACTAATGATTAAACCAAGAAAAACTGTTTTATGTATTGCGGGCTATGATGCAAGTGCAGGTGCAGGTGTTTTGGCTGATATTAAAACGTTTGAGCATATTGGTATTTATGGATTTGCGGCAACTACATGTATCACCTATCAGAATGAAAATAAATTTGGCGATGTGAAATGGCTGAATGTAAAACAAATCAAAAATCAGATTTATCCAATTCTGGAATTACATAAGATTGAGTTTGTTAAAATCGGCTTGATTCAGAATTTTCATACATTAATTACCATTATTGAATTATTGAAAGCATACAATCCATTAATAAAAATTATATGGGATCCGGTTTTGCGTGCCAGTGCAGGTTTTGAATTTCATAAAAAAAACTCTAAAAAAGAATTGAAGTATATTCTCAAAAACATATTTCTGATTACACCAAACTGGAATGAGATTCAGCCATTGTCAAACGAAAAAGATGTGATAGAGGGTGCCGAAAAAATTGCAAAACATTGTGCTGTATTTTTAAAAGGCGGTCACAACGTTGAAACGCCGGCAACAGATATCTTATTCATTGAAAATGATATCGAAATATTTCATCCGGTGAAAATTACCGAACTTGAGAAACATGGCAGCGGCTGTGTGTTGTCATCAGCAATTACAGGTTATCTTGCCTTAGGCAATGATGTGAAAAAATCCTGTTCTCTTGCAAAAGAATACACGTATAATTTTTTAGTCAGCAATAAAACAAAATTAGGATATCACAGCTGATGAAAAAAACAATCTTAAAATTTCATTACTTAACACAAGATTTACCGGATTTTTCACATCAGGAATTAGCTGAGATTGCCTGTAAAAATGGTATCAAGTGGATTCAGCTGCGCGCAAAAAATAAACCGCATGAAGAATATCTGCAAATGGCAAAGGACGTAAAAATTATTTGCGATAGTTTTCGAACAGCTTTAATTATTAATGACAATGTTGAAATTTGTAAAGAGATAGATGCGGATGGTGTCCATCTTGGAAAAAATGATATGGCTGTTTCTGAAGCAAGAAAAATACTTGGAGTAGAAAAAATTATTGGTGGCACTGCAAATACATTAGACGATATTTTTCAGTTACAGGAAAGTGGTGCTGATTATATCGGATTAGGTCCGTATAAGTTTACGCAAACAAAAAAAAACCTAAGTACAATATTGGGTATTGATGGTTATTCTAAAATTTTAGGATTTCCAAATATAAAAATTCCGGTTATTGCTATCGGAGGAATTCAATTGCCTGATGTGAAACTATTAATGAATACAGGAGCTTACGGAATAGCTGTTTCGTCAGCCATTAATTTATCAACTAATAAACAAGAAACCATAAGAAATTTTCTTACTCTTGTTTGACCAATAAATATTGGTCACAATCACAAAACACATCTTTTTTAAAATGATATTTTTCATAATTACCTATAAAATCAATCCACGAAGAATCTGATTTTATATGCGGATCCCTGAATGTAGAAGGCGTGAGAATTATAATATCAATTTTTGCAGAGTCCAGATAAAATGAGAACGGAACATTTTTCTTTTTGTCAAAAATTGTATTCACTTCTTTAAAAGAAGTTGGAAGCAAACCAGTTACAAATGGCATGTTGGTGAATATGGTATGTCCGATGTCACTATATTTTCTCTGTAAATGATTAATCAGTTTTTTATTACATAAGGTGTGTGCATCGCCGTTAAATTTCATAAAGGCATATGTTTTTACGTTTGGTGTTGCTAAAAATAACAGAATTCCAAATACCACAAGAAATAGTGGTTTTAATGAATGATATTCAAAAATAAATCCAAATGCACTAATCAGAATGAGCAGGACAAACAACATCTGTAAATACAGATAATGGTCTCTTGGAAAAACAACTACACATGAAATCAATGATGGTACAATGAAACAAAATAAAAGCAGCAGATAGAACTTCAGCGAATAGATTTTATCTAAAAAATAAGTTCTGGAATTTTTTCTGATTAGTAAAACTATAAATGTTATTATAATCAGTACGGTTAACAAAAGCTGCATTTTCTTTCCATAAAATAAACCTATTGGAAAAATATAGGTCACTACTTTTAATAACTGCAGTAAATATGTTCTTACATTGAAAAGTGTGTTACTTATAAAAACCAGCGGTTGTGTTTTAATTACACACAACATTGAATTGCAGTCACCAAATTGTTTTTTACTGATATCCTCCCAGGACAACCACGCATCAAAAGTGCCATGTGTGCGCATCTTTAAATTCCACGCATAATGCTGATAGAAGGCTGCAACGCCCCGGTTATAACCAAAGAAATCATTCGATGGAAAACGGAAAATAAAATGTAAAGCTGCGATTAAAATGATTGCCAGCGAAAACCACAAGATATCTCTTTTTACTAAAGTCGATTTGTTATAGAATATACATATAATTGTAACGATAACCATCAGTACAAATGATAGATAGAATTCCGGTCGCGCGTATGCATTAATTAAGCAGAATATTGTAAATACTAAACATTTGTAAATATTATTTCTTAAGTACGAAATTATGATAAGTGCAATTAAACCGAATGCTACACAAAAATGAGAAATGCGTGGCCATACGGAAATATTTAAATCACTTACTAATACACAGAATGAAATGAATAAGGCGAAAGTAGTATTTACGGATATGCGGTTTAGAAAAATGTAAAGAAGTATGCCGATAGATACTGATGTAATTATAAAATTTATGTAGTAAAGCTGAATGGTATCAGTTGTAATGAATGAAAGACATTTATACCAGACAGAATACATCGGGCCCCAGTTGCGATTCATCTTTCCAAATAAATCAAGACCAAAACGGATGTAAGCAGCTTCATCAGCATACTGTACGTCCATGGTTTTTTCTACGCCAACATACAATTTTATACCACAGCATACAATAAGCACAGCGCCAAAAATAAGCTGCCATGTTATCTTCTGAACCGGCGGCTCATCTTGCTGACGGAAAATTGATTTTGTTAATGCTGCTATTTTTTTTATCATTTACTATTCTTTTATCAGTAAATAACTTTGACATTCATTTGCAAAGCTCACTTTTTTGAAATGATATAGTTCAGGATGGGCAGTCAAATTCAACCATGTTGTATCTTTTTTTAATCTTGATTCCTGCATCAATTGCTCATTCATAAAAATAATATCAACTTTCTTTTCTTCAAGTATATCCTTGAATTTTATATTCTCAGGCATTTGTTTTAGCATATATTCGGTGTTGAACTGTTCAAATTTTTCAGGCTCATTGAATAATAAATGTACATTCAGGATGTTGCTGAAAATAGTGTGCTTGTCCTGCCAGTCCTGCGCATTCATAAATTTTATAAATTTTTGCGTACATAGATTTTTTATTTCCGGCACAGCCTGAATGGTGTTGAATCGTGTAGCTTTCGGCGAAATCAGCAATAGTATCACAGCAAGCGGTAAAACAAATAATTTACTGATGTTCAGGTTTTCTAAGATAGAAGAAAGCAAAAAACCCAGAAGCAATGCAATCCAGATTGCCTGCATCATGATGTAATGTTGTCGCGGAAATATAACGACACAAATGCCAATGCTTGGAATACTGAAAGCAAATGCAAGGAGCAAAACTGTTTTATCTTCTTTTATCTTTTGAAGAAACGAAGTACGGATATTTTTATTGAATAAAGTAATGATTATAAATAAGAGTAGCATACCTATCAATGCTTGTTTTTTTTTCATACCCGGAATCATGTATAATGGAGTAACAAAATTCAATACAAATAAAGCAAACGATAAGACGTACATTTTTATCGTAAATAAAAAGTGCGGAACGCAAAGAGAAAAGTGTTTCATCAGGATTTCAGGAACAGTTTTGCAATCACCAAAGATAGGCTTGGTAAAATCTATCCATTCTATAATGGCATTCATATTGCTGTGTGTGCGCATTTTATAGGCAATTGCATAATGCTGACAAAATGCAATGTACATCCTGTTAATGTTTGAATAGGAGTCTGCCGGTTTGCCATATATAAAAAATAAAATAAAGCCTGTAACAAAAAGCAGAATAAGTAATGGAATTCTTGCGCTTATATTTTTATAATCCTTTACTGATAAAATAATTGCTACAACAGTACTGACTTCTGCTACAATTAATAACTCAGGACGCGCAAATGCTGCAATGAATGTTACAGTAGAAAATAAAATCACTTTAGTTATGGAAGAGGAGATGTTTCTTACAAGAATAAAATAAGATAAATATAATATCAACACAAAATTTGAAATCCGCGGCCACGCATTCATATTTACATCGGAAAATAAATAACAGAATGCGATTAAGAATGCAACAACTAAATGGATATCATAACGGATTAAAAATATAAACATTAACAGCCCGACGCCAATTGCACCGATTTTGTAATTGAAATAATATAATGCAACCGGATTTGAATTAAATATAGATAATCCTTTATACCATAAATTATAAGTTGGCCCCCAGTTCTTTGCAATTTTACCAAAAAGATTCAATCCGTTTCTTAAGTATTCCGCTTCATCTGCTAATAACAAATCCAGATGTCCTTGTAAACCCACAGACCATTTCCATCCTGCAATACATAATACTAAGCAGCAGCAAAACACCAGCAAATAATATATTCTCTTGTTTTCTTGCATGAATTTATTTAGTAATAACTTTTTCGGTGAATTTGCTTTTTAATTTAAACATAGGTACTTCTATATATTTAAACAGTAAAGTAGAAAAAAACACGGTACTTGTCAGGAAGAATAAACAGCCGAATATTTCTGCAATTGCTATCGGTAAATGTCTTTTTAAGAAAACAGTTATAAAGAAACTGCAGATTAAAAATAAAAATTGGAACACATAAATGCTGTAAGACGGCATACCAATTACCAGCCAGAATTTTGTTGTAATAAATTTAAGTTTTTCAGGATACCAGCTGGCTGTCAGTACGACACACAATACGCAAAAATTAGAGATGCTGTCTATAAAAACAATTCCACCATTTCTGTATAAGAAATGATCTTCACGAATTATTTCATAGAAACTAATACCTTCATGGTGTGAAATGTAAAAAGCATTCAAAGTTGTCCACGCCAATAAAAAGAATAAACTAATCAGCATCCATTTATAAGTAGTTTTAAAGTTTCTCAAATTGAAAACATTTGGGAGAATCCCGTAAAAGAAAACATCAAACTGAAAAAATGGCGCATGGGCAACAGATAATGTGGTTACAAGTTCATCGTGGCTGTAATTCAGAAGATAATAATATCCGGCAACGCGAATAATTGGAAATACAATTATCGCTACAATGCACATAATCTTTAATGTTTGCTTATTACAAAAGAATACAACAAACACTATAAAAAAATAAAATTGTTCTTCCAGCGAAACTGACCAGAGATGCACAAAAACAGGTGCAGTTTTTGCATAGTTATCAAAGCCTTTAAATACAGCAATGAATTCCCGCAGATTGCTCATGAAGGTAAACTGCAGCCAGCCAAAATTTTTCCATTCAGCATAAAAAAAATTCGGCATCTTATGCAGAAAATATAATAGTGCAGAAAAACCCGCAATTAAAAAAATGTATAAAAAATAAACAGGAAATATTCTTAAAGTTCTCTTTATATAAAATTGTTTTAAATACAGACCAAACGTCTTTATTTTTTCTTTTTCGT
This sequence comes from Sphingobacteriales bacterium, assembly GCA_043757615.1. Lineage (GTDB taxonomy): Bacteria > Bacteroidota > Bacteroidia > Chitinophagales > JADIYW01 > JADJSS01. The sequence goes on from JAYVPA010000102.1 coordinate 8,496, forward strand.
AAAATAAATTTTTTGTAATCAGGAAAGCTGATAGAACAAAAAACGCATGTAGGGCAATATAAGGCAGCATGGCCGGGAAATTTACTGTTGTAAACCGATAATGCACTAGCATAATTACAAGGCAGCTTAAACCTTTGATACCGTCATAAACCAATACGTGATCTTTACTTTTTGGAAGTTCTGCCATTAAATTGTTTTTTTAAATTTCATCATGAATTTATCTTTCATTTTCAGGAAATAAGTTTCCATTGTACTATAACTAAAGTTGGATAATAATAATAAACTTGAGATAGACAAAAACATGAAAACCAGTTCTGCCATAAAACGGATTAATCCCGGTGTTGTGTCCGGGTTGAAAAAATGATGAATTAACAGCAATACAGGAATGATAAAAATATATTGATAGACATACGAACTATAGGTGATTTCGCGTCCTACTCTTACGATAAATTTATTTTTAAAAAAACTAAATCGAGTTTCATCTTTAAAACAAATATAGAAGAAGGTGATACACAATATGTTTACAAGTACGTCAATGTATATATATTGTCCGTTTCTTGTCATAAAATCATATGTGGTAATGATGTGAATAAAACTTTCTCCTGTTTGCTGATGCAACATCCAGCCATTAACAGGAATCGTCAGCAGGAATAAGCCAAATATAAGATAAAACAAACGGTTCATTGTTTTATCACTAAACGTAATATCAAACAATGCAAGAGCTGTCCCGTAAAAGAAAGCATCGTATTGAAAGATAGTACAACGATACATAATAAAAGAACGATGCATATTGTCGTCTGTCAATGTACACAACCAATTATAACCAAAGATGCGGATGACAGGAAAAATAATTATCATCGCGATCGACAGTCTTTTTATAGCTTTTATACTCATGAAATAAATCATGAATGGAACAATGATGTAGAATTGCTCTTCGAGGGATAAAGACCAAAGATGCGGAAAGACAAAAGACTTTGCATAAATGAGTCCGGTAAACAAACAATATAAATCTTTGAAATTATACGTGAATGATACAAGCATCCATCCAAAATATTTCAACTCATATATGATGCCTAGAATTGCTTTCCATGGAGTATTGTATGTAAGCAATCCTACAAAAGTTGCAAGTAATATGTAAGCAAAATATACCGGAAAAATGCGCAACGTACGTTTGATGTAAAATTTGACAAAAAATTCTTTAAAATTATTTGAACGTAGCTTGTCAATCATCAGTGTTCTTGTAATTAAGAAGGAAGACATGATAAAAAAACTGTGCATCGTAAAATAACCGATATTCGATGGAATATTGAGATACGTAAAATGATGATGAATGATGAGAATAGTAAAACAAAATGAACCTCTGAAGCCATCAAACTGAGGCAAATAAATATTCTTTAACCTATAATCATTAGAAGCCATTATTAAATAGGTTTACGACCGCTACGAAGATAGTATTATTTTTCTTTTATAATGCCAAAGCTGCAAACGAGGATTTGCATAATTATACCAAACCATTCGTGATTTTTAACACTCACATATCATAAAAAAATCAGCATAAAATCTGATTTCTTATATCTTTGCAACTGTTTATGCCAAAAGCGATTGTTACAGGAGCAGCAGGTCACATAGGATATCATGTGACAAAAGAATTATTGTCTAAGAATTACGATGTGCATTTGCTTGTACGCAGCATAAATACCAATATCATTGAACTGCAGGAAGCAGGAGCGAAAGTCTATCCGTGTAATTTATTTGAAGTTGAATCTTATGCAGCTATTATAAAAAATGCAAATGTGTTGTTTCATCTGGCAGCAGAGAATACTACGTCGATGTCGAACGCATCACGTGTGCTGGAAAATACAGATAAACTAACGCAGGTTGTGCTGAATGCATGTCATGAAAATGAAGTACAGACTGTCATCTATACAAGTTCTGTTGTTGTTATTGGCAGAAGCCCGAATCCTGAGAAACCATTGACTGAAAAAGATGTAAATCCGTTTGCGGAAAGTCCTTATGTATTAGGAAAAATGCAGGCAGAAAAATATGTCGAAAATTTTATCGCACAGCATAATTATGATATTCGCCGTGTGTATCCGTCATGGGCAGTTGGTAATCACGATACTAAATTGACACCGCCGCATAAGGTTATTAAAGATTTTTTAGAAAAAGGTACGCCTGTTTATTTTGATGGAGGTATTTCTATTGCTGCTGTGGAAGAAATTGCGAAAGGCCATGTGCTGGCATATGAAAAAGGAAAGTTTGGAGAGACATATATTTTATCCGGAGAAAACATTACGTTCAAAAAGTTATATGAACTATTAGTTGCAAACAGCAGACAAAAAATGCCGTTGATAAAAATGCCAAAGTTTGCTATTGTTGCAGCTGCATGGATTTTTACAAAATTATTTAAGTTATTAGGTAAAGAATTTCCAATCAGTCCGGAATATGCAAAGGCAGTTGCAGGCAGCTATTCCTGGTATGATTGCAGTAAAGCAAAAAATGAATTAGGATATCAGACACAACCTGTAGATGAAATTTTGAAGAATGCTGTTCAGGATGCAAACAGAAAAATTTTAGGTGTTCACTTATTAGGAAAGAAAACAAATACTATTCATCATCATAACGATGATAAAGACGGAACCCTCTTAATCACAGGTGTTCCGGGCTGGTTGGGTAACCGTATGATTGATATTTTAATCAATGGCGACAGATTCGGAAATAACCAAAGCAACAGAAAAGTACGTGTGTTATTAGAACCACGATTTAAAGGATTATTGAACTTGCCGCCTAATTATGAAATAGTTTATGCAGACATTACAAATAAAGAACAAGTAGGAGAAGCGGTAAAAAATGTCACTGCCGTTTTTCATTTAGCAGGTGCTATTTATCCCAAAAATATTGATGTATTATATGTGGTGAATGAAGAAGGCACTAAGAATTTAGTAGACGCCTGTATTGAAAATAATGTTCGTCGATTTGTGTTTATGTCAACGGATTCTACTTGCGGTTACGGTACAAAAGATAAACCTGTGTTTGATGAAAATACAGAAGCGTCACCCTACAAGAATTACGGCAATAGTAAATACCTTGCAGAAAAATATATTTTAGATAAAACGAAAGAAGGAAAAATTGACGGCACCTCCTTACGTGGTTTCTGGTTCTTTGGGCCATTTGCACCTGCGCGCCAATTGACATTTGTAAATATATTTTACTGGCCGCGACAGATTGTTTTTGGAAATGGAAAAAATCTGCGCAGCATTTCTCACACAGATAATATCATTGAAGCATTTTTTAAGGTAGAAAATAATTCTGCAACTTTTGGCAACTGGTACTGGATTGGTAATGATCAGCCGCATCCAACGGTTGATGATATCTATACAAGTATTGCAAACGCCTTAGGCGTAAAATATAAACCATTCTATATTCCAAAACTATTTTGCAGATGTTTTGAATTGCTTGATACCTTCCTGGGAAAATTTAATTACCTGCATCCGACCATCCATGCCGCAGGGAAATTCGATTACGATATCGCCGGAAATATTGATAAAGCAAAACGTGATTTTGGATATATTCCTAAAGTAACTTTACAGGATGCTGCAAAAGAATTAAAAGAGATGTCTTCCTAATCGACACGTTTCAACCCCATATTAAATTTAAAGCCCTTGAATTTACCATCCATTACGAATTGCTCATTCGTTATGTCAACGATTTTATGATTTTCTGTTCCGTCTTTGTCTATCGTAACAAGAGTTTTGGTCGTATGATTGTATGTCCATTTACCATCATATTTTTTAGTGCCTTCAAATTCCTGTAAATTTCCATCCGGTAAAAAGATCAAAAGAGACTGAGGAAGTTTAGCGGGAATTTCTTTTTTCTTTCCCTGAAATTCTAAGTAAGTCAGTTTCCATTTATGGCAAAGCAACGATTTTATTTGTGCTTCCGATAAAGTTGAAAAACCATCTTTCGCGAAACAAACAGAAAATAAAAGACTCATTAGAATAAATGATGCAACTATTTTTTTCATGCGTATTAATTACCGGATAAAGATAAGAAATTTATTGTTTTCAGAATTTTGCAGAATTATAATATTGGTTAATTTTTATTTGCTGCTAATTATTATTTATGCTCATTTAATATTTTGCAGTCTCCCTTATACGTTATACATTTACATCGTGCAAAGTGATTTAACAATAGCAGGTAAAGTTTTTTCTTCTCGTTTATTTCTTGGAACGGGAAAATTCGGTTCCCCTATAACCATGGAGGATGCCGTAAATGCTTCCGGTACCGAATTAGTAACGATGGCATTAAAACGTATAGATTTAAAAACGAAGGCTGATAATATTCTTACTTATTTAAGGAATACTTACGTTAATTTATTACCAAATACAAGTGGAGTACGCACCGCGAAAGAAGCTGTATTTGCTGCACAAGCAGCACGTGAAGCATTAGAAACCAACTGGATAAAATTAGAGATACATCCTGACCCCAGATATTTATTACCTGATGCAGTTGAAACATTAAAAGCAACAGAAGAGTTAGTAAAATTAGGATTTATTGTATTACCCTACATTCATGCGGATCCTGTTTTATGTAAGCGTCTGGAAGAAGTCGGAACACATGCAGTAATGCCTTTAGGCGCGCCAATAGGAAGTAATAAAGGATTGGAAACAAAAGAATTTTTACGCATCATTATTGAACAAAGTAAAGTGCCTGTGATAGTGGATGCAGGTATCGGTGCGCCATCGCACGCAGCACACGCTATGGAATTGGGTGCAGATGCTGTATTGGTAAATACGGCTATCGCAATTGCGCAAAATCCTGTGCAAATGGCGGAAGCGTTCAAACTGGCAGTTATTGCAGGAAGAATGGCGTACGAAGCAAAACTCGCTAAAGTTTCTGATACTGCTCAGGCTAGTAGTCCCATATCTTCTTTGTTAGATTAGTATTTTTATACTAACTTTATTCAAAACCATTATTATGTCGAGTCCATTAAAATGTCCGCAATGCGGTGCAAGCGAAGCATCACTTTTACAAGACAATATTTACCAGTGCAAGTTCTGCGGTTCTATTTATGAATACGGTGATGTCAAACAAGAGATTGACCAGCCTATTCTTGCGACTGCTTTTGATGAGAAGAGATTTCAGGGATTGCCATCTAAAATATTGAGATTCATATTTTTTGGAATTGCATTGTCAATTTTTGGTGTTGCAGCTTTTGTGATTTTTTCGATAAAGAGTAACATGAAAAGCACTTCTGTTTTTAAATCAACAACAACTCCCACAAAATTATATGCAGATAATAATGAAACAAACAGCAGTTTTACTGTGGTGAAGACAAAAGACGGACCGCAGGTATGGACAGTTTCTAGAAAAAATTCTGATGGCTTGAAAGATGTAAGTTATGCGTTGAATAAAATTGATGTTAAAGAAAATAATGTAAGCGCGTCCTATCCCATAGGTAAAACAATTACCTGGGAGCAGAGCTTTAAGGAAGAGTATAGGATTGGGCAATTAAAACAGATGGGTAATGTTTGCTGGCTGACGTATGGTGATAAATTACTTGGTTATGATGCGAATACTCAGGAAGAAGTAATAAATAATGAAACACTGTGCAGACAGTTTACACAGTTGAAAAACGGGATTGCAAAAGTGGAAGATGTGTATGATATGGATGGTTTTAAACTGACTACTAAAGATGGATATACCTATTACTATGCCGCAATGGGTAATAAATTATTAAGTGAAAAACAATATGACGATAAATACAAAGCAGAAAGTGATCTGACAAAAACAGAATATTGTTTTACAGAAGATGAACGCCAGAAGTTATATAAGATAATAAAAAAAACAAATAATCTTTTTGATACGAAGATAAGTTCCAATACATTGAGCAGTATTTTAAAAGATGATGACGGCTGGTATAAAAAGACATATAAGATAAATTCTGCAGAAGAATTTACACCAAACGAAATTTATTTTAAAGCAGCTGTATTATATAATGACGAAGATAAAATAGTGATTGTTTATCAGAAAGAATTGGGCGAAAGCGGACCCATAATACTGAAATGCATGGATGCAAATAAAAAAGAAATCTGGTCAAAGACAGGAGATGATGCTCTGATGTTTAAGCCATTTTTAAAATCAACCAATTCTGAAAGTTTTATGAATACAAATCAGTTGGTGCTCATTCAGCCGTATCAAATTGCATTGAATATGAATATGGATAATGGTGAGGTGCTCTGGTTTTTCAAGCCCTATTAAATAAACCACCTTGCAGTTAAACTAAGCAATCTTTAAAAAAATGCGCTCACGATGTGAACACATTACCTTACCTTTTTTATTCTGATTTACTGAATACTATTTACTAATCACTTTAATGAACCATTACTTTGGTTGAATTTACTTTATCACCGTCAATCATCTGAATGATATAAACACCATCCGCTAACTTGTGCTGGATGTTTAAATCAATACGGTTGTAGCCACGAACGATTTGTTTATTTTCCTGTGATAATAATTTTCCGGAAACATCATATACATTGAAACCAACTTGTTTGTCTTTTGTAGAATTTACTTCCACTACTACTTTCGGTTGTATATAGAATATATGAACGTCATCCACTTCGTTGCAGCGCACCTGTATAAAAGAATAAAAAGTTTGTTTTCCGTTTCGGTCTGTTTCTATTAAACGATAATAACTGCTGTTTGCATTTAAAGAAGTATCTGTGATGCTGTAATTTCTTGGTTGATTAGAAAAACCTGAAGTAGGAATTACTGCAACTGTTGTATAATGCAGACCATCTTCAGAACGTTGTACTAAAAACTCTTTACTATTCATCTCACTTGCTGTCGACCAAGTAATTCTTGAAATTCCATCCTCCACACAAGTTCCCGTAAATGAAGTTAATTCTACCGGTAATGGATTAAACGATGTAAGTGTTCCGATGGTAATTGGTGAAAAATTTTGTAAAAAATTGTCTGATTGAAGCCAACCCCATGCAGTAGAAGGAGATAAATGGAATGAAGGAGAATTTCCTTCAGTATTCCAGTCTGCACCATCAAAATGAGCTACGCGCAACTGACTCCATTCTGAAGACGAAGGACCAACATCACTATAAGTTCTCCAGAATAATTTTATCTTGGCATCATCATTTGCAGAAGGAGTTATGGAAGAAGATACATTCCAGTATTCTACTTTACTTACATGGTCTAATTGCGGGGAATTAGCAGGGTCTAATGTATAGGTTCCATAACCTGTACTAATATATTCAGCGTTATATGTTTGTGGTGTACCATTTGCCGGTGTTACAGAGATAGGACCATATAAAGCAGAACTGCCAATTGGGAAAATTAAGTCAGTTGGAGTTGTGCCAGGATTATTACGACCCATTAAACCAATGACATAACTATTTTCATGGCCCATATTAGCCAAACCACTCGCATTTGTTGGTGTATTAACAATTGTAGCAGAAGTTTCTAAAATTAATTTATTATTTGTACTGGATAGTATTTTCCCATTATGTAAACCTAAAACACCATTGTCAGTAGTTTGATTTCCAAGGATGGTGGTTAAAGTTACTACATCTGCACTTGCTGTTTTATAAACATATAAGCCTGCTATAGTTGCCGGTAATCCATCACCAGAATTCATATTTCCATTTCCGACAAAACCATAACTAGCACCGCTGTTAAATGTGCGGATGCTGGTACGTATATTACCTGCCGCTGCGTTGGCAACTCCGGTATTATCATCTATTCCACCTATACCAACAGTAGTAATACCGTACGGGCTTCCATATAATAAACTAGCCCCATTTAAAATGTTTACGTTGTTAGTAGTGTTGCCCGTATATTTATAAATAAAATCAGTTTCATCCATTCTTAAAACAGCAGGTGAATTTACGTTTAAAATCCCTTGTAAAATAAAACTGCTGTTTAAATCAACATTACCTCCATTAGTAGTTCCATAATTTGCAGCTGCAGCATTTATTTCCATATTATAATAAGGAATTAATTTAGTTGGTGAACCGTAATTTCCCCTGATTCTTTGTTGTTGTATCGCACTTGTACCATAAAATTCTACAGTGCCACCTATAAGATTATAAGCGGTGTTGATGCCATTTAATTCAGGTTGTGGAGTCGAAGAATTTTTGAATCGAATGCGCCCACCATCCATGACCAAGCCTCCGTTACCAGTAAAAGAAACGGCGCCTCCCGATCTGTCTATACAATCCAGAACTGCAGTTTCAGATATGTATAAAGAATCATTGATGGCGATATTGCTGGTTAAGTTCTTGTAGGTATAGCTGGCGTCTGTAGGATAAGAGTATGTATTTGATCCACTGAATTTTATGCTATAATAGGTTTTGCCTCCACGCAATGATTGAAAATAATTTCCTGCTGTGCTACCACCCAATTCTACAGTACCACCAACCAGTGTAAATGTACCCGTCAATCTTGGAATAAAATTGTTTGGTGTAGCAGGTTCAGCTCCTGTGGCTAATGGAGCACTATATCCTTTTACTATTTTGTACAGTGTACCATTGCCCATGCTCAAAGAGCCATCAGATCCTGTAATATATTCAGTTGCAGTTTCAGAAAATTGCCCTTTACGGATGTCTAAAATTCCGCCATTTCCCGAATTAATATAAGTATTGAACGCACTCGTAATACCAAATGTAACATCAGGTGTAAGTGTTAGACTATTGGTATTTAAATCTACAATTATGGCACGGCCGTTTGAAGTAGCTCCTATAGCAATTCCTGTGTGCTGGTTAGCTTTTCCTGTATAATGAAAAGTTTCCAGAGTATTTATAACAGGTGCAGTATTGGTTTGAATATTACCAACAGAACCTGATGTGTTTACAATTCCTAAGGGAGAACTTATTTTTAGATATGCTTGTGACTGCGATGTAAAACCTGTTCCGGTTATACCATTTCCTGTCACGTTTAAAGCATTGGTTCCTGCGCCGTTTGCGCCATCAAAACCAAAATCAAATATAGCACCTGTTTCTACTGTTAACACACTGCTGTTTCCAAGTTTAAAATTCTGATTTATTAATTGGGCATAAGCTCCTTGTTTAACATTAAAATTAATTTTTGTATTCTGACTGCTAACTGATGATGCCGGTATAGAAGCATTATCAATTGTCTGTATGGTTGCAGGTGTTGAACTGCTGTAAGTACCAGTAAAGTTAAAGTTTGAACTAGTATTAGTCGACTTTAATATAGCTGCTGAACCAACGGATAAATCACCTTTAAGGTTAAAGATACCTGTTCCGCCGGTCACATTATTCATCTCAAACGTACCGCCGGAGATAGTTGCATTTCCATCCACATTAAGAGTGGCGGTTTTTGTAGCCGTCTCGCCTAAATATACAGTCCCTGCTGTTTGTGTAAAATCATTCAAAACGTTTATGGTTTTATTGACTTCCGGGCTTGAATATCCTATTGAAAAATCCCCGGTACCGCTAAATTTCAAATTGTAGTACGTGAATGGTGTCATTACCCAACCTGATAGCGAAGAAAAATAATTAACAGTACTGCCTGTCACTGTATAAGTATATAAAGTAGGGTCAACATTAAATGCTTTGCAGATACCAATAGTTCCTCCGTTAGGAAAAACACGTGTGCCGCCTAATACATCCAGGTTCCCATAATTTAATGGTGGAACAGGCTGTGAGGATGAGCTGGTTTCATAAATCCAGCTGTCACAATCCAATGTAGCAGTAGCTGTGCCTCCGTAAGAGACAGTTCCGTTTATAGATAATTTTCCGGTTGATGCCATATTAAAATTACCTGTACCGTTTAATGTAAAATTATTTACGGTACGGCTGTCAACAATATTTAAAAGCCATGTAGGTGAAGTATTGAAGGTTACATTATCTATTGCAGTAGGTATTCCTTTTGGCGACCAGTTGCAAGGGGTAGTCCATAATGTAGTATTTCCCTGGCCTGTCCATGTGTAATCAGTTGCACTGGTGGGTGGTACTGTCTTAATTATTCCGACACTCTTTATATAAATATTATTTGTTCCTGTAGGATTTAAAAATTTAAAATAGACCGTACTTAAGGCTGATAAGGAACTCACATCATATGTGTAGTCATTATAAGTAGTGTTATCTCCTCCAATGGTAACTAATAATCCTCCGGAAATAATATCATTAAAAGTAGTCCCGTCTGTACTATACTGTAATTTCAACGTATGAGTAGTATTGACACTGGAAGATGAATTTTGGGCATTGATAGTTACAGATATGGGATTAGAAACTACAGGAGTCTGGAACCATCCAGCAGAATTTGTGGATGTAATCTGAAGTCTGCTGCTGCTTGTGCTGATATTTACATTTCCTCCTTTCCAGGTTGCGCTATTGATAGATTCTGTCCAGGATGCGGTAGCATAGGCTTGGTCAGTCCAACCGTATGTAGCAGAAGTAAATTCAGTATAAAGAGCCTGAGTAACATCATTTACCACAAGATTTATGGCATTTGAGGTAATTGTTCCGCAAAGACTCGTAATAACAACTCTGTACTGATAACCACTCATTGCAAGGGTAGTAGCAATTGTTGTGTATGATAACGATGTACCTCCTGTTCCGTCACTCACATTATTCCAGGTCGCACCACAATCTGTGGATACCTGCCATTGATATGTCAGTCCGCCACCACTTCCGCCTACTGAGAAATTGGCAGTTGCACCCGTTGCTACAGTTATATTATTAGGCTGTGTGCTGATAGTAGGAGCTGCTGTACAGGTTGAGGTAGTTTCTTTATATAAATAAACTGGCAACTGACCTGTGCTGTAACATGAAAACAAACTACTAATACTGTTATACCTGATAATATTATTAGTACCCCCGTTCGTACTGGTAATTACTGCAGCATTGGAAGTAAAGGAAATCGTCCATGTTCCGCTTCCGCTTTTTAAAAAATTACTGCTGCTGCTCGTTGCTTGCAAGTTGATACCTGTTGCCCCATCTGTTAATGTCCATGCTCCGGAACTTCCGCCTAATGTAAGTTCATAAGGGCTTGTGGTAACTCCTAAGGTACCGGCAGGCGTAGCGGTAATATTACCCGATGCTATAGTGTAAGGAGATAAGGTAGCTACCGGTCTGTTATTCGTATTTTGATAACCCAAAAGAGAGGCAGTGCCTGATGCAGCACTTGCGATAATATATTTTTTCCCTGCTTCCAGATCTGAAGTAGAAGTAATCAGGACATAATTTTTTTCAACCGGCCCAGGTGTCCACTGGGCATATAATGTAACATTTGCTGTACCCATGGTGTAAGACTGTCCGTCTGTATAAGATGTGCCTGTACCATTTGCCAGTGTATTCCAACCTGCAAAAGTGTAACTTGTTTTGGTATATGCGTTCGTTGTTAAATTAGCAGAAGCTCCGGAAGCAATTGTCTGGTTGCTCATGGAGCCACCGGTATTTCCATTCCCGTCAAACGTAATTGTATAATTATTCGGTGACCATTTTGCATACAGGGTAACATTTGCCGTACCCATTGTGTAAGATGCACCGTCAGCATAAGCAACAGCGCCGCCCGCACTAGTTGCCCATCCTGCAAAAGTATACCCTGTTCTGGTAAATGCATTCGTTGTTAAGTTTGCAGATGCAGCTGTAGCAATAGTTTGGTTGCTCATAGAGCCACCTGTAGAACCATTTCCGTTAAAAGTAATTGTGTTGTTATTTGGTGTCCATTGTGCGTATAAAGTAACGTTTGCCGTACCCATGGTATACGACTGTCCATTTGTATAAGATGTACCTGTACCGTTTGCCAGTGTATTCCATCCTGCAAAAGTGTATCCTGTTTTGGTAAATGCATTTGTAGTTAAGTTTGCAGATGCTGCTGTTGCAATTGTTTGGTTGCTCATGGAGCCACCCGTATTTCCATTTCCATTAAATGTAATAGTATTATTATTCGGTGTCCATTTAGCATATAGGGTAATATTACCTGTATTGGAAAATGCCCCTGTTTGTGGGGCGGTATAGGTAGTACCACTTCCGTCGACAGCAGTATTCCATCCTGCAAAAGTATAGCCGGTTTTTGCTAAAGTTCCTGAATTGGAAGCTGTATTTACGGAAGCCGCCTGCGTATAATTAGTTGCATCAGTCGGAGCCGTTCCGGATGTATTTCCATTTCCGTTATATGAAACATTGTACGTCCATTGTGCATACAGGGTTACATCAGCAGTAACATTATATGTGGTTAATCCGGCTGCATAAGTTGTGCCGCTTCCATCAACAGCTGTATTCCATCCTGCAAAAGTATAACCCGTTTTAGATAAAGTTCCTGCTGTAGCCAGGGTTACATTCGTATTATAATTTCCGGATACTGAAGAAATATTCGGAGAACCTGTTCCGCTATTGGTATTAAAAGTTACGGTATAAGTATTTACTGTCCATTTTGCATAAAGTATTGTATTGGCAGCAGGCATGCTAAATGTAGATGCAACGGCCCTGTCAGTTCCGGATCCATCAGCAGCAGTATTCCAACCGGCAAATGTATATCCTGTTTTTGTTAATGAACCTGCACTTAATACGGTAACACTTGAACCGGAAGTATAAGGACTGCTACCATCTGTAGGTGCAGAGCCACCTGTATTGGTATTGCCATTGTATGTAACAGTATAGGTGCCTGCAGCAATCCATTTTGCATATAAAGTTATATTTGCGGTAATATTGTAAGTAGTAAGACCTGCTGCATAGTCTGTACCCAATCCATCTGTCTGTGTATTCCAACCGCTAAATGTAAAACTCGTTTTTATTAAAGTGCCCACCGTTGCCAACGTCACATTTGTATTATAGTTTCCCGACACCGAAGTTGGGCTTGCAGAACCTGAGGTTTGGCTGTTACCATCGAATGTTACAGTATAATTATTAGGTGTCCATTTTGCATAAAGTGTTGTGTTTGTTGCAATAGTAAAAGCACCTGTTTGTGGTGCAGTATAAGTGGTACCACTTCCGTCAGCAGCGGTATTCCATCCTGCAAAAGTATAATTTGTTTTAGCTAAAGTTCCTGAATTGGAAAGAGTGTTTACAGATGCCCCGGAAGAATAAGCAGTTCCATCAACAGGAACTGAACCCGAAGTGCTACCATTATCATTATAAGTTACCGTAAAGCCGACAGGTATCCACTTTGCATATAAAGTAACGTTGGCAGCTGGCATCGTCAAAGAAGAAGAAACAGCATAGTTTGTTCCGGAACCATCAGTAGCTGTATTCCACCCTGAAAAAGTATAACCGGTTTTAGCTAATGAGCCTGAATTTGTTAATACCGTAACTGTGGCACCACCGGAATAAGTATTGTTGTCAAGAGGCACAGTACCGGATGTACTGCTGTTTGGGTTATAAATAACTCCGTATTTTGAAGTGAAATATGTAATTACGATTTTACCTACGGCACCACTTCCCCCTGTTCTTTGAGTAACAGAAGCTGCAGCCCATGCACCACCACCACCACCACCATTACCACTAACAGGAGCTGACCCATTTCCACCATTAGTTGAACGACCAGTACCTCCTATGCCGCCGCCAGTTGGTGCAACACCAGCGACAGAACTGGATGAATTATTCCCGTCTGATCCCGTACCCGCACTGGACCCACCGCCACCAGAATATCCAGCACCAGAAGGAGTAGTCCCTGTGGCTCCGTTACCCCCTTTGTATAATTGGTCTCCAATAGAACCTGTAGTTGTCCCTATACCGCCTGCACTTGTTAAATCAGCACTGGAACAAACCAAACTTGCAGCACCTGCTCCACCTTTAGCAAGTACGGTTGTATTCGAAGAAAACCATGTATCACCGCCATTACCAACAACTCCGTTAGTGTTACTTGCAGTACCAAATGCTCCTATTGAGTAATTGATGCTTCCTCCCGGAGCAACAAAGATAGTGTTAACTTTAGCATAAGCACCACCTGCACCACCACCTGCAGCAGCTCGAAAAGATGCCGTACCAATTGCACTTCCACCTGCACCTCCACCACCCCAGCATTCTACCTTAATTGAGTAAACATTTGCAGGAACAGTCCAGGAAGAACCTGTTGTTAATGTTACAGGACTTTGTCCAAATACATTAAAACTATTTAAACTCAATAAAGCAAAAACGAAGACAAAGAAATAGCTTTTTAAAAATGTGTAAATTTTATTCATACGGCTTAATTAATACTTAAAACGGCACTTTAATTCCTAAAATGTTAGGGTATTCAAAGTTAGTTATAAAACGGTAATGCCGCTTGGTTAAGCGTATTAAGATACTATGTATTTAAACTGTTTTTTTCTAACACTAAACAGGCTTATCCACTATACTTTGTTGATAAACCGGCATTTATTAATAAGGCATTAACATATTTTAAAATGTAAAACAAAAAATTGATTTACATCAAATATTGCGTTATTAGTTTACAAATAATTTTTTAGCCTGGATATTATTCTTGTCAATTGTTTGGATAATATAAATTCCATCTGCTAATTTCTGATGGAAATCTAATGCGAATACAAAAGTACCTGCATCTAAACTCTTATTTTCACGGTACAATAATTTTCCGGAGACTTCATAGACATTGAATACAATATCTTTCGCAATATCAGTATTTATCAAAATCATAATTCCGA
>JAYVPA010000103.1:0-6063 GCA_043757615.1 Sphingobacteriales bacterium
TGGAACGATAGATTTTTTAAAACGTCCTTCTGCTTTTGCAATACCTGCCAGTTTTTGTGAACGCAACGCATAATTATCACAATCTTCTCTCGAAAATCCTTCTACTGTAGCAATTAAATCTGCACTGATTCCTTGCGGTACAAAATCCGTATGATTGTTTACACGCATATCCAATACCCAAGCACCGCCATCATAACCCATCGGCACGCGCGACATGGATTCCACGCCACCTGCAATCACTAAATCTTGCCAGCCGGAACGCACTTTCATCGCAGCTAAGTTCACTGCTTCCAAACCTGATGCGCAAAAACGATTCAATTGAAATCCGGGAACTGTGGTTGCATAGTCTGCCATCATTACAGCAGTCTTTGCAATGTTGCCGCCCTGGTCTCCGATTGGTGTTACGCAACCGATAATTACATCTTCAACTAAAGATGTATCGAGATTATTTCTTTGTTGAATTGCTTTCAGCATTTGTGCTAACAATTCTGTTGGTGTTACTTCATGTAATGCACCATTTTTTTTGCCTTTGCCGCGCGGTGTTCGCACGCAGTCGTAGATATAAGCTTCTGCCATTTATGTATGATTTAAGATTTATGAATTCAGATTTATGTCATTGCAAGGTACGAAGCATCTATTCAAATAAATCAAGAGATGCTTCATTTCGTTTGCAATGACGCTATCATCAAACCAAACGCTCGTTTGGTAAATTTAGGAATTAATTCAGGAAAAACAATGCGTGCATTGGAAATTAACTTTGGATAATTATTGATTATTTGTACGTCAGCAATTTTTTCATATCTCCTTCAAAATGTGCGTGATCGGAAAAGGAAAGTAATCGTAACCCGAGTGAAGAAGTTTTGAGTTTGGTAATAGAACAATTGGCAATGTTTAATTGCAGTTCAAACGTTTTTTGAACAGATAATTGCAAAACGTGCTGTAATACAACAGAAATACTTCCACCTGAAGAAAAAACAAAAACGATATCATCTTTTGCTGATTCATTTTCTATTTTTTGCAATCCGTTTAAGACGCGTGTAGAAAAAGTTTTCCAGCTTTCGTTATAATCATTATGTTCTTCATTTGTCCAGCGGGAAACTGCACCAATTAATATCTCTGTAATTTTTTCTTTCGGACTTTTATCCAGGAAAATATCTTTTTTTAATTCTTCCAGGTCTGCATAACGCGGTTCATATTTTGCAATGATATCACGATGGTCAAATTCATTCCAATCGCTGTTCATTGTCTTATCAATATTTTGCAAACCCATTTTCTCCAGGCAATAATCCATCGTCTGCTGATGACGCTGCATAGCACCACTTATAATCTTTGTGGGAACAATTTGTCTTTGTAAAAAACTATAGCCTAAAATTTTTGCCTGTTCAATTCCTGTTGGTGAAAGCGCATCGTATTCTTCCATTCCGAATTGTGCTTGCCCGTGTCGTATTAAGTAGATTATTGCCATAGTATTTGTTTTTTTTAACCACATAGAAACATAGTAAAAATTTATCAAAAGAATTTATTCTTTTCTATGTTTAATTTCTAAATTAAATGTCTTGAAATCAAGAAATGAAATAGAATTCTTTGAATTACATATAGAAAAACCTATGTAACTATGTGGTTAAAATTAATTATTTTTATTGCGCGTTTACAACGCCAGTTTAAATAATGTACCAGTATCCAAAATTTTTTAAATTCTTTGTTATTTGTTTGCTTATGATAATATCTGTAATAAATTTGTTGTGCAATGACTGCTAATCTAAACAAACCATAAACTTCATAAAAGATAAAGTTCTTTGCTTCAAATCCCATTTTTTCACAGTAATACTCAATCACATCTTTGCGTGTCAACATGCCCGGAATATTTGTTGGTTGTCTTCGTGTTGATTTAGCCATAAAATCATCATCTGCCTGCACCCAATACGCTAAAGTGTTTCCCAAATCCATTAATGGATTACCAATGGTTGCCATCTCCCAATCCAATACTCCGATAATTTTCATAGGATTTTCTGCATCTAATATTACATTATCAAAACGAAAATCATTATGTATCAAACAAGATTTTTCTTCTGTCGGAATATTCGCTTTCAACCAATCCATCACTTTTTGAAACTTCGGAACATTCCACGTTTTAGATTTTTTATAACGCTCACTCCAACCGGAAATTTGTCGTTCGCAATAACCTGCTCCTTTTCCAAATTGCGATAAACCTGTCGTATTAATATCAATCTTATGTAGTTCAATTAATTTATCAATTACATTCAAACACAATTGTCTCACTTGTTCTTTATTGAGATTTAATTCCTTCGGAAGATTCGCTCGTGGAATAATTCCTTCGACTCTTCGCATGATATAAAAATCACAATCCATTACGGATTGATCGTTGCAGAAAGCCAGCATTTCGGGTACGGTATAATAAGGCATCAATGCTTTTTGAATTTCGTATTCACGTTTCATATCGTGTGCTGATGCTGCTTTAGTGCCTGCAGGCGGTCTCCGTAAAATTAAATCGTGTGAATCATATTTTATACGATATGTCCAATTGGATGCACCGCCTGTATATTGAGTAATTTCTGGCGTTCCGGTAACATTCGGTATATTATTTTTTATCCAGGCATCTATTTTTTCTAAAGGTAGCTGTTCGTTGGAACGAACTGGTTTTGCTTTATCTATGAGATTTGAATTCATTGCTCATATTTTAGTTTGTTATTTTTGAAGCCAAAATTAAACCACATAGGCACATAGTTCTTTACAGCATGTTGGACTGTGCTATATTTTCGAATAGCTGAAGTGAAATATAGAAATTCATCTTTGATGAATACTATGTTTTATCTCTGACTGTACACATATATACTAACATCCTTCTTGTATAACTTATTCTATTGAATCTATGTGGTTAAATAAAAACTCATCATTTGTTATCATAAATTATTTTCCATTCGGATATTTCATTAATTCCATGCGGGCAATCAATCCGCGATGTACGGCATCCGGACCATCAGCAATTCTAATACATCTTGCTATACTGAAAAAACCGGTGAATGGAAAATCATGTGAGACACCTGCACCACCGTGTATCTGTATTGCTTCATCGCAGACTTGCTGCAGCACATTTGGCGCAACTACTTTGATAGAAGAAATTTCTGTCATCGCACCTAATGCACCAACTGTATCTAATTTCCACGCAGCGTATAATGTCAGTAATCTTGCCTGGTCAATTGCAATTCTGAAATCTGCAATACGTTCTCTGTTGCCACCTAAATTGATGATTGGTTTCCCAAATGCAACACGCGATAAACTTCTTTCAATCAGTAACTTTAAAACATATTCTGCTGCGCCGATACAACGCATACAATGATGTATTCTACCGGGGCCTAATCTTCCCTGTGCAATTTCAAAACCCCGGCCTTTTCCTAGAATTAAATTGGATATCGGAACGCGAACATTCTTAAACGAAACTTCACCATGACCAAAAGGTTCATCATATTCACCAAACACAGGCAGCATACGTTCTATCGTTACACCTTTTGTATCTACCGGAACTAACACCATACTATGTTGCGAGTGACGATTTGCATTTGCATCCGACAAACCCATAAAAATAATAACCTTGCAATTCGGATGACCAATTCCTGAACTCCACCATTTTGTTCCGTTGATGACAATTTCATCACTTTCAATAACAGCGGTTGCCTGCATATTAGTAGCATCTGAAGAAGCCACTTCTGGCTCCGTCATACAGAATGCAGAACGTATTTCTCCATTTAATAAAGGTGTCAGCCATGTTGATTTTTGTTCCGTTGTACCATATTTATGTAATACTTCCATGTTTCCGGTATCCGGTGCATTACAATTAAAAATTTCGGGTGCGAGGAAACTTTTTCCCATTTCTTCTGCGAGTGGTGCGTATTCAATAGTTGACAAACCTTGTCCATGTTCTGTATCCGGTAAAAACAGATTCCACAAACCTGCATCTTTTGCCTGTTGTTTCAACTCTTCAATTATTGGTGACACTTTCCATTTCGTCCAATCGCTGCCGTTATTACGCTCATGTAATTCTTTAAAAAATTGCTGCTCAGCCGGACGGATTTCTTCGTCAATAAACTGTTTTATCTTTTTAATGAATTGTTGCGTGCGGGCACTGTGTTGGAAGTCCATATCGAAATTTTATTCAATATTAAATGTAATAAGATTTATGCGGAATGAAAAGACTATTGAAAAGGAAATGGTCCATATTTAATTATACTCCAGATTAGCCATATAACTGATAGCAATCGTAATCTTTTATACAAGAATGAATTGTCAATAATTTTATTATCTACCAAGAATTGAGTTTTCATAGCAATTCCAATTAATAATATCGGAACGCATGTATACGTAAGCCTGAAATTGTAATATCCTAATATCCAGAAAAAACAAAAGAATAGAAAAAACATCCATTGTGTAAAGTAAAAAAAAGATTTTTGTGGCAACAATTCATCTATATTTTTCGTTTTTCTACTTAAGATATATATTCCAACAAAAAATGGTATTAACGTGAATAATACGGTTTTAAAAAACTGGGAAGTGAAATCCAGGCACACATATAAAAAATGAAAGAATCCAACAGATATCGCATCTTTTATCCAGACAAATTCCCTGAATGTAACTACTTCTCCGTTAAAATAATGTCCTGAATAATGAATGCAGATAAACACCCAGCTGCAAGTAGGAATGACAAATACTACAGCATTTGCAAACAGTCTGAAAATTAAGAGTTTTGATAAACAAATCGAATTTTGTTTGATAAAGGATGCAATTATAAAACATGGAAAATATAAAATGAAACTGCCGTATGCCAGACATAATATTCCCATTAGAAAAGAAATCAGCAATAATTTTCTACATTGAATTTTATCATTCAAAAACAAATAAATGATATGTGCGATGAAAATCGGAGTAAAGAATGCAAACATTTGTTCATGAGCAGAAAAGAAAAAAGCTTTCACCAATCCGCTGCACACAATAAATAAAGACAAGAAGTGAATAATATATTGTTGGACTTTTAATTGCAACAATAATTTTTCAAACAAACATAATGACAACAACAGTATAATAAAATTCATTAAAATGAATGCGAGATAATAAGGCAGTAATTCAACTACTAAATTCTTATGGTCTTCTATATGATAAATTTTCAAAAAAGGGCTGGATGCTAATTTTTCATTTATACTTTTCTGGAATAAATGTTTTTGCCCATCCATCGCGTCGAAATACGACGAAGAAATAAATTTATACAGCACTAACTTTATTGGCAAACCGATTATGTGAGCCGCATAAATATACAATGGTCTGTTTTGACGTACTGCTACAAAATCAGCATCCAACAATAAGGAAGGTTTGCTTGTCAGATAAATATATTGATAGGAATCGCAGAATAAAACGAAACCCATATGTGATACTTTTACATATTCCCCGCAGTATGTTCCGGTAGCTGTAGTTGGTTTTCTTGCAAACAAAAACAGAAATGAAAAGAATACAATCATCAGACTATATTTCAACCACATTCTTTGTGTAAGAAAATCAATTATTGAATTAAATTTAGTCATTCTGTCTACGGCTCTGAAAAACAAATTTAATTCAATTTTTATTAATATTATTAAAACCAACATTTTTCATCCGTTAATAAACAGCTGATTTGATTTTTTTGTAATTTTCTTAAACTTATAACTATGAAAAAAAGAATTACCAGAAAAGATTTCATAAAACTGACCACGTTAGGCGGCGTTGGTTTATATATCAGTTCTTGTCAGACAAATAACAAAACGACAGACACAAATAAATCTGTTGAAACAAAGAATAGTGACACGGCAAGTGTTGCTCCTGATTCAGATGCAATTACATCTTCTGCAAATGTAACGTTTCACCAAAAAGGAGAAGCTGCTTATGAATCGCTGCGAAACGGTTTCAATAAAAGAATTCAAAAATTTCCACGAACAATAGCACAATGTAAAAACACGAATGGTGTATCTGAAGCGATAAAATATGCAAAGCAAAACAAACTGGCTGTTTCTGTAAAAAGCG
>JAYVPA010000104.1:0-22864 GCA_043757615.1 Sphingobacteriales bacterium
GCAGCTAACAGATATTCAATGCCGCCATTAATGCTTTTTGCATATTGTGACGTTTGTACTGAACCTTTACACATAGCGCACTGAGCTTGCGATGTCAAAGAAATAATCACAAAAAATAATGTAAAAAAGATGGGTATGTATTTTCTGATTTGCATAAAGTAAAGTTAGGCAATATCTCTGTTAAGAAAATAAATTTATAGTTAATAATAGGGTGAAATCATCAGATATACAATAACACCGGTAATACTTACATACCACCAGATAGGAAAAGTGAGTTTAGCCATTTTTTTATGTTGCAGAAAATCTGCTGTAAGCGCACGATAAGAAGTAAGTAAGACAAATGGCAAAACAATACCCGCTAAAATAATATGTGTTGACAAAATAACATAGTAGAAATATTTGATGTTACCTGCATTCTTAGGGTAATACGTTGAAGGTGTTAACAAATGATGCAATACATAACTTATCAAAAATAAAGATGACAAAATGATTGCAGCAAACATTATTTTTCTGTGCAGTATGTATTTTTTATTCTTTGCCATGTATATACCAACAGGCAACAAAATAGAAACTGTAAAATTGATGACAGCATTTATTTTTGCAAAGATATGTGCGTCGAAGCCAAGATGAAAATAAATTTTAAATTCTGCCAATACAGTTATCGCAATAAAAATTACTATTGAAAATATTGCTATTATCCAGTAAGCTTTACCATCATTCTTAGCAAGAACCGGCTTGAATACATCTTTATCTTCCATAAAAATTACTTCTTATTTTCTTTCTTCCACTTCGGGTCATCTTTCTTCATCGGAACGATATAGCTCACCAAAAGTGTCTGTATATCTTTTACCATCTGGTTAACAGATGCTGAATCTGTTCCATCATAATAACCTCGAATCCTGCGTGTTTTATCAATCAATACAAGATGCTTGTCATGAATAAAATCCATCGGACCGCCGTCTCCCTGATCTGCGGTAATAAAATAACCATTTCGCGCCTGCTTGTATAATTCTTTTTTATCACCGGTAAGCAAGTGCCACATTTTGGAATTTACATCTTTCTCTACTGAATAATTAAAAAGTAGTTTTACAGAATCTGTTTCGGGATCTACTGTATGCGAAAGTATCATCACATCTTTATCTAATATAAATTTATCCTGCATTTTGTGCAGATTGCTTGTCATATCAATGCAGATACTTTTACAAGTTGTAAAAAAGAAATCTACAACCGTAACTTTTCCATCCATTACAGATTCCGTGACAGTATTACCGTTCTGGTCTGTGAAAGAAAAAGGAGGAACTTTAAAATAAGCAGTATCAATAATATCCCTTCCTCTGTAATTTTTAGATTTGAAAGGTTCTTTAGGACCATAGATTGGCAAACATCTGTCTGTTTCCAATGTTGGTCTGTGTTTATGCAGATAATCAAAAAAAAGAAAAAAGGCTATAGGAAAAACTACAACAGCAATTACAGCACCAATACAACCAAATTTTCTGGTATCTTTCAAGAAAGTATTTATTTAGGATAATTCAACACATTCCAGTAATGTCCTTCTGTAGCAAAAGCAATAATTGCCCATACTAAGAAAACCAACGGAACTCCAAGAGAAATCATGAAAGCACGTTTCTCATATTTCAAGTGCATAAACTCACCAACTATAAAGAAGGCTTTAGCCAAACTCGCTAATACATAAAATGAGTTCATTAAAAGTTTTGGTAAATGCGGTCCTAAAAGTAATGCAACAGCTACTTCAACTACAGTTACAACACTTAATATTGCAGTTGCTCTCCAAACTGCTTTTACACTTGATTGATATTCTTCATCTGTTAAATGACCAGCCATGTCTTTATTTTTTATTTTTTTAGAAATATTACATTAAATAGAATGCAAGGAATACGAACACCCAAACTAAATCCACAAAGTGCCAGTATAATCCTACTTTTTCAATCATTTCATAATGTCCTCTTCTTTGGAATGTTCCGTTTGCTGTAGCAAAGAATGCCCATATATTGATACATACCCCTGTGAATACATGGAATCCATGGAACCCTGTTATACCAAAGAATAAAGCACCAAACGCAATAGGACCAGGTGAAAACCGCATATGTTCTTCCACTAAATGGGTAATGCCATTTGCATCAGGACCGAAGGGATTATAAAAAGGACGTAAACCCTCGCTGATTAAGTGTGTCCATTCCCAAGCCTGACAGCCTAAGAAAATAGCACCACCAACAATACCGCCTATCATCCAAAGCATAACACCTCTTTGATTCAT
The DNA here is from genome assembly GCA_043757615.1 of Sphingobacteriales bacterium. Classification (GTDB taxonomy): domain Bacteria; phylum Bacteroidota; class Bacteroidia; order Chitinophagales; family JADIYW01; genus JADJSS01. Next base: position 2,276 of record JAYVPA010000104.1, read on the forward strand.
TCTGTGACCTTCCTGAACAGCACGAACTACCGCTACTGAACTTAAGATTAAAACGAATGTCATAACACTCACGAAAGCCAATGGTACATTTGCATGTCCCATTCCCGGAAATGATTTAAAAACCATATTTGGGTTTGGCCACCACGCTTGTGCTAATCTTGTTGTTGCGTAAGCAATTAAGAATGCTGAAAATGTAAATGCATCTGACAATAAAAAATACCACATCATGGTTTTACCATAACTGATATTCATCGCTGTCTTTTCACCACCTTCGCCATTATCAGGAGTTGGTATCTGATGATGTTCATCTACATGATGCTCTTGTATGTCTAAAACTTCTGTCATTACAGTATTTTTTTATCTGCTTTAAATTTTTACGGTTAAAAAGATGTATAAATACACCCAAAGAATGCCCATGAAATGCCAGAATAAAGTCAGCAAATCTGTACGAATATTGAGTATGCCTTTTTCTGTTGTTTCAATTTCATTTAGCACTACAGCACTATTTGTTCTTCTAAGTAAAACAACTGAATGAATAAATGCAATCAATAAAAATAAAATTGCACCTGCTACATGCAATGCGTGAATAAACGTAATTACTAAAAAATAAGGTCCTGCAGGATTTGGATTGAAAGATAAGTAAACACCTGCTTCATTCAGTTGTTTCCATCCTTGTATCTGAAAATAACAAAATGCAAGACCAAGCACTAATGTAAAAAATAAACCAACTGTTGTCATTAGTTTATTTCGTCTTTTATTTGCAATATGAGCTACCTGCAAAAAGACACTGCTTAATAAAATCAGCAGTGTAGATATTTTGAATATAGATGGAATATCAAATGCTGTCCAGGGACCGCCTTTTCCTTTTTGAACTAAAAAAGCGCTGGTAAATCCTGCAAAAATCATAGAGGTCGTTACTATGAATAGGTACATAGTAAAGCGGTGTGCTCCCTGATTATTTGCTTTATATTTTATTGTTGTTGCCAATTTTATATTTTATCTAAGACTAATGCAATAAATACAACCGGGATATACATAAACGATGCGAACATTAATTTTCTCGCACTTTTATCAGATGTATCTGTTGCTAATTGTATTCCCTGAATTAAGAAAATTAGTCCTGCAATCAACGAGACAGCAAGTGAGATGGTACCTGTAAATCCATAAGCATATGGTAAAACGCTCACTACTATCAGGCATAATAAATAAGGAATATTTTGTAATGCTGTAGTTCTGTTTTTTCCTTCTGAAGTTGGCAGCAAATGATAACCTGCTTTTTTATAATCATCATTCAGCAACCATGCGATAGACCAGAAATGGGGTATCTGCCAGAAGAATTGAATACTGAATAATATAATTCCGCCTAAGCCAATAGAACCTGTTGCAGCTGTCCAGCCAATCAATAAAGGCATAGAGCCTGGAACTGCTCCGATAAAAACAGCTATCGGGCTTATCTTTTTAAAAGGTGTATAAATAAATGCGTAAGAAATTAATGCCAGTGCACCTAATAAACCGCTGATGGGATTGAATGCTACACCTAAAATAAATATTCCGATTACACCTGTAAACCCGGCAATCAAATAAGCTTCTATCGGCTTCATTCTTCCCGCTGGCAAGGGACGGTTTTTAGTTCTGTCCATCAGTTTGTCTGTATCTTTTTCTATCAGTTGATTAATTGTATTGGAAGATGCTGTAACTAAAAATCCACCTAATGAAAGTAAGGTAATCTTTAACCAATCAATAGCGATAGGATTTGCTAATAAATAAGCCATCACTGCAGAAAATACTACCAGAAAAGATAAACGGAATTTTGTCAATTCATTTATATCTTTCATTTTCAGAGAAACTAGTTTTCCGAATGAAGGTTGGTCAATATATATTCTTTCTGTTTTCACTTTAGAATAAACTCTTTATTAATGGTGAATTTTATCTTGTTTTTCTTCTTCTGTCAATGGAACAGTTTGGGGAATAAAGTCTGTATCGCTATCAGGATTTCTGCTGTAATCGTATGGCCAACGGTGTACTGTCGGAAGATCACCTTCCCAGTTTCCGTGAATACCTTCGATTGGAGAAGTCCACTCCAATGTATTTGCCTGCCAAGGATTTTGTGAAGCTTTTCTTCCTTTAAATATGCTGTAAACAAAGTTTATAAGAAATAAAAGCTGCCCCATGAAAACAACGATTGCTGCCGCACTGATTACTTTATTTAAATCAGAATACTGAGCAAAGGCTTCAATCTCATTGAAAGAATAATATCTTCTTGGAACACCTGCTAATCCTATAAAGTGCATTGGCCAGAATATTAAATATGCGCCAATAAATGTAACAGCGAAATGAATATACCCCATTGTATCATTCATCATTCTGCCGAACATACGCGGGAACCAGTGATAGATACCTGCAAACATACCAAAGAATGCCGCAATACCCATTACTATATGAAAGTGTGCAACCACGAAATACGTATCATGCAACTGAATATCAATTGTTGAGTTACCTAACCAAATCCCTGTTAAACCTCCTGAAATAAACATAGAAACAAAACCAACCGCAAACATAGATGGCGGTGTTACTCTTATATTACCTCGCCATAAAGTTGTTATCCAGTTGAATACTTTTACAGCAGATGGAATCGCGATTAATAAAGTAAACAAAGTAAATACAGAACCTAAGAAGGGATTCATTCCTGATAAGTACATATGGTGTGCCCATACTACGAAACCTAAAATGGTGATACCTAAGATGGAGAATATCATCGCTTTATAACCAAAGATAGGTTTACGTGAATGTACCGCTAATATTTCCGACACCATACCCATCGCAGGTAAGATTACAATATATACTTCCGGATGACCTAAGAACCAGAATAAATGTTGGAACAAGATGGGTGAACCGCCAGCGTAAGGCAATGCTTTACCGCCGATTACTATATTTGATAAGTAGAAACTGGTTCCTAATCCTCTGTCAAAAATCAATAAAACAACACAAGAAACTAAAACCGGGAATGATAATACTCCGATGATAGCTGTGAAGAATAAAGCCCAAACTGTCAACGGCATTCTGAACAAGGTCATACCTTTAGTACGCATATTTAAAACGGTTGATACATAATTCAAACCACCTAATAAAGTAGAAGCAACGAATAACACCATGGCTATTAACCAGAAAGTCATTCCATTACCTGAACCCGGTGAGGTTTGCGGCAATGCGCTTAAAGGAGGATAGATTGTCCATCCTGCAGATGCAGCACCCGTTGGTAAAAATAAAGATGAGAACATTACACAACTTGCGCAAAAGAAGAACCAGAATGATAAGGCATTCATTAATGGCGAAGCCATATCTCTTGCGCCGATTTGTAATGGGATAAGTACGTTTGCAAACGTACCGCTTAAACTTGCTGTTAAAACAAAGAATACCATAATGGTACCATGCATGGTGACCAATGCATAATATGCTTCCGGATTTAATTTTCCATCTGTAAACCATGAAGAAAAAATTCTTTCCAGTACAGGAAATGTTTCATCAGGCCAGCCTAACTGAACACGGAAAAGTACTGACATTCCTCCTCCTACTATCGCCCAAAGCATCCCTAAGAATAAGAATTGCTTACCAATCGTCTTATGGTCTAAGCTGAATATATATTTTGATACAAATGTTTCAGTATGATGATGTCCACCTCCATGCCCATGACTTTGAGCGTGTTCATCTACATGCGGGTCAATTGCTGTTGTCGTTTGCATATATTTTTAATTTAAGGCTACTTAAATTTAATTTAATTATTTCTTTGTTTCTTCTGTTGGAGTTTTCACTGCCGCCATTTTAGATGTATCACTTGACGTTGCAGGTTTAACTACCGTTTCATAATATGATTTTTGCTCACTGAACCATTTATCATATTCCGCTTGTGTTACTATCCGCACCTTTTTCTTCATGTTATAGTGTCCGGAACCGCATAATTTATTACATGCCAAAACATATTCAAAATTTGGATTCTTCGTTTCTATTTTCATTTCCTCAGTCGTCACTGTTGGTCTGAACCATAAGTGCGTTGGCACTCCCGGAACAGCTGACATCATTAATCTGAAATGAGGCAAATAGAAATTGTGTATCACATCTAATGCACCAATATTTATAGAAACAGGTTTATTTACAGGCAATACCAATTCATCTGCCATAAAATCATCATGACTTGCTGCATCATTCCAGTTAATACCTAATTCATTGTCAGGATTCACTAATGTAAAATCTCTTGCTCCTAATGTATGATCGGCACCTGCATAGCGTAATGTCCATGCATATTGTTTACCTGTTGCTTCAATCAGGATAGCATCTTTTGGTGCGGGTGAAAATATCTTAAACCATTTCTGTATCCCAAAACCAATTAAGAACGTTAATACGATTGCAGGTATTACTGTCCATGCAACTTCTAACTTATTATTATCGGCAAAGAAATATGCTTTTCTGTCTTTTCTGTAATGATATTTGTAAACGAACCAGAATAATAATGCCTGTGTTATAACAAATACTATCGCAGTCAATACTAAAGTGATATCCATTAAATTTTTAATCCACACACCTTGCTCTGATGCAGGTTTAGGTAATGTAGTTGGTGCATAAACAAAACAAGTTACTATTGAATAGATAAGAATACCAAAACCGATTACTGCTACAAATATTGCATTGTTTCCGAATGACTCCTCATGTTCACCGCCTGAGCGCAATGATTTGATCAAATCGGATGCCTTGCTTATTTGCACAATTACGATGTACAACAACACTAACGTTAATAAGCCTAATATAATTGACATGTCTGACTAAATTTTAAATATGATGATGATAACTTTCGTTTACGTATGGATGGGTAGTAGATGCTAAATCTTTTATTTTTGACAAAAAAGCCAACGTGATATAAACAAATATACTTCCAATCATAAAAAACAAACCGAAACTAATTAAACCAAAACCGCCTTTTGGTAATAATGCAGGGCAGTTCATTAAAAAGAATGCTGCAAACTGACCTAAGATAATAATGATGGCAGATACAATAGTTACATTTTTGCTTCTCTTTGCACCTCTTGTCATTAAGATAAAGAATGGCAATATAAAATTGAAAATAAATGCTCCGTGGAATAAGATACCATAATTATCTACGTTTCTTCTTAAACGGAAATATTCTGTTTCTTCCGGAAGATTTGCATACCAAATCAACATGTACTGTGCAAACCAGGTATAACACCAGAATATACTGATGGCAAACATTAATTTCGCTACGTCGTGTATGTGGTTATCGTTTACATTTGGTAAATATCCTCGTCCTTTTAAATAATGGATAAACAGAATTACAACTGATAACATAGTAACACAAGCACTTGCCATTGTATTCCATGTAAACATGGTACTGTACCAATGCGGCTGAATGGACATTGACCATAACCATGTAGCAAACGTATTGATAACGAAAGCTATCGTTACAATTGTTACCGCAGCAATCACACGGCTGGTAGAAAATAATTTTTTTGATGGATTGGTATCCATCGTAGTTAATGTTGACCACCATTTGTATGTCATTGCCAGACAAGAACCTGTTATGATTACATAAAATGACCAGAATGTTTTAAGGTTTAAAAAGTCATGTTTTGTATTCAATGTTTCATCAAATTCTTTTCCGCCTTTTATATATAATTCTGCATGTGTCCAATAAAAAATATCGTGATTGAAAACCACAAACATTAATAATAAACAAAGTAAAAACACTCCGATAGTTGCCGCCATTGCCAATGGTATTTTCTGAATCTGAATCTGCCAGCCACCCCAGGCAATGTTAGTTGCAGCTAAGAAAAATAAAGATGCCAAGGCAATATAAAACGCGAAATAGAAAATGTTGTATACATTCGCTATAACCGTCATTTTCAGCGAGCCTTCTTTGAATTCTCTTTTTCCACCTTCAGGCAATTCTATAGCTTCTCCGGCAGTGGGAGTCTTAGCTTCTATAGTTTGTGTTTCAGCTGCCGCATGATGAGTTTCCTGGGTTTCGCCATTACCAAAAAACAACAACCCTACTATTAATAGCAGCACTCCTATCCCGAAAGCGATAAAAATATTTTTCTTGGTGCCTGAATCAAAAACGTATGTATTCATTGCGAATGTCTGTTTTAATTTTTATTTTGTTTTAGTTGAATCAGTTTTTGCAGTCGTTGCAGAGGCAGCAGGTTTGCTTGCGTCTTGTAACGATTTCACATAACTTAATACTAACCATCTTTCTCTGTGATTTAATTGTGATGCGTATGAGCCCATCATTCCCTTACCGTACATTACAGTATGATATCTTTTCCCTTCAGGCAAAGACAATAATGGTTCCGTTAAGTAAGAAGGCGGCGGTGGAAATTTATTAATTTGCACTAAATAACCTTGTCCGTTTCCTTGTTCACCATGACAAATAGAACAATTAACTGTGAATAAATGTTTTCCTTCACCAGTTATTTCATCTTTTGTAAATGTAAAAGGATTTGTAATCAGCGTTGCTGCTTTTTCATAATCTGAATCAGATAAAGGATACAGATATTTGCCTCTTCCTATACTTCCCGCAGGCGCCAGCTGATTGGTTTTTCCATCTTTAAAAATCGGATTCGGAGAACCCGCATCATAAGGAATAGAGTTTACCATATCAGGCATATATTGCCTGCCCGGTTGTTTAGCACTTCGTATACAAGATGTAAGACCAAGCACTAAAATGATAAATATGATTTGATATTTTTTCAACATGATATTATACTTCTTTTTGATAAACTTCAATGGCACCTTCTTTTTTCAATAACTCAGAAACTGCAGTGATATAATTAGCATCTTTAGTACTATCCAATTCAAATGTTAGTGCGAATAAATGGTCTGTCGTTCTTTCGTCAATAATCTTTGGTATTTTTCCAGGCCAAAGTTTACATAAGTAATAAAAAGAAACAGTCATACCAATGGCTGAAAATAATACGGTATGCTCAAATGTAATCGGAACATAAGCTAACAAACCAAAGTTTGGTTTGCCACCATAATCGGTTGGATAGTTAAACTTATTGATAAATGCTATCATACTCAAAGCAACAGTTAAACCTGTAGCTCCGAAAAAGAAACCTGCTGTATGAATACGCGTTGGTTCTAATCCCATAGCATGTTCAAGACCATGCACCGGAAACGGTGTGAATGCATCTGTAACTTCATAGCCAGCTTTTCGAACATCTTTGACAGCATGAACTAACACATCGTCATCGTCGAACATTCCTACTAAATATTTTTTTGTATCGCTCATATTATTTCTAATAATGAATTATTTAAAATTAATCCCAGGTTCCTGTTTCTACAGATATATTTTTATATACTTCCTGATCTTTTACTTCGTCTAATTGTTTTTGTCTGTACTGGTCTCCTGATATTTTCAGGATAGCTTTCACCTCTGCAATCGCAATTGCGGGGAAGAATCTGCAGAACAATAAAAACAAGGTCATGAATATTCCGATTGTACCGACAAAAATGCCTATCTCTACCCATGTTGGTGAATAATACACCCAGCTTGATGGTAAATAATCTCTGTGTAATGAAATTACGATAATTACAAAACGCTCGAACCACATACCTATGTTAATAAGGATTGACATTCCGAATGTCAGGTAAATATTTCTTCTGAATTTTCTGATCCAGAAAACCTGCGGGGATACAAGGTTACAGAACATCATACTCCAGTATGCCCACCAGTATGGTCCGAAGGCTCTGTTTGCAAATGCATAACTTTCATACATATTTCCTGAATACCATGCTGTGAAAAGCTCTGTTAAATAAGCAATACCAACCATAGTACCGGTTAACAGCATTACTTTATTCATAGACTCAATATGTCCTATTGTGATATATTCTTTTAAATCCATTACATGACGAGCCACTAACATTAATGTTAGTACCATCGCAAATCCTGAAAAAATTGCACCTGCAACGAAGTACGGAGGCATGATAGTTGTATGCCAGCCCGGAACTACAGAAGTTGCGAAGTCAAAGGATACTATTGTGTGTACTGATAATACTAAGGGTGTAGATAAACCTGCTAATATTAAAGAAAGTGATTCCCAACGTTCCCAGTGTTTTGCACTTCCAACCCAACCAAAGCTTAAGAAGTTATAAAACTTCCATCTTCCCGGTGTTTTCGACTGGTCGCGGATAGTTCCAAAGTCAGGAACTAAACCTGTATACCAGAATAATAAAGAAACAGTGAAATATGTTGAGATTGCGAAAACATCCCATAATAATGGCGAAGTAAAGTTTACCCAAAGTGGTCCTCTTGTGTTCGGATAAGGGAAAATGAAAAATGCATCCCAAACACGACCCATGTGAAAGATAGGAAACTGACCTGCGCATATTACGGCGAAAATCGTCATCGCTTCTGCTGCACGGTTTACACCTGTACGCCATTTCTGACGAAATAATAGTAAGATTGCTGAAATTAAGGTTCCTGCGTGTCCGATACCGATCCACCAAACAAAGTTCGTGATATCCCATGCCCAACCTACAGTTTTACTTGCACCCCAGGTACCGATACCGAAACAAACTTCCCAGGTAATACAAAACACAAATAATCCTGCAACCATTGCAGAAATGGATGTCCAGAATAACCATTTAGGTTGTAATTTACCCGTCGTTGGTCTAACGATATCCTGCGTAATTTGCTTATACGTTTTGTTACCGAATATTAACGGTTCGCGTAGTGGTGACTCAAAATGACTTGCCATTATATCTTACTTTACGACTTTTATTAATTATTTAAACGCCCGGTTTATCAATGAAAAATTCTGCCGGTTCTTCGTCTTTATTTCTAATTTTTACCTGATAACCAACTGCTGATAAGAAATGCTGCTCTTCCAGTACAAAATAATTTCTTTTATTTGTATCAAATGTTTTTGCTACAACACTTTCTTTATTATTCTGATCTCCGAAAATAATAGCACCTGTTGAACAAGCAGACTGACAAGCAGTTTTTACTTCACCGTCTTTCAATGGACGACCTTCTTTCTTAGCATTTAATTTTCCTTCTTGGATACGCTGAACGCAGAAAGAACATTTTTCAATTACACCACGTGAACGTGTTACTACATCCGGATTTAACACCATTCTGGTTAAATCTTCGAACATATACGTTTGTGCTTCTGTATCAAATAAACCACGTTTACCGTCATTGAATTTACCAAAGCTATCAGCACCTTGGTAATCCAGCCAGTTGAAACGACGTACTTTATACGGACAGTTGTTTGCACAATATCTTGTACCTATACATCTGTTATATGCCATCTGATTTAAGCCTTCAGAACTGTGGTTTGTTGCATTTACAGGACATACGTTTTCGCATGGTGCGTTGTTACAATGCTGACACATCATCGGCTGGAATGAAACATCCGGATTGTCAGGATTTCCATTATAGTAACGGTCAATACGCAACCAATGCATTTCCTGAGAACGGTATACCTGACGTTTTCCAACAACAGGTACGTTATTTTCTACGCTACATGCCACTACACAAGCACCACAACCCACACATGCGTTCAAATCAACTGTCATACCCCAGTGGTGACCTTGTTTGTAATCATGCGGTTTGTAACCGTCGTATAATGAATGACTAAATTCTTCTTTTATTTTTTCTCTGTCTTCGTTACCTGCATTTTCATTCTTCTGGTAGTTTGTTAATGTAGTTTCTTTAACAATCTCGCCTCTGTATTTTTTCGAACGCATCGGAAGACTGTTATCTTCCATTAAAGTATGATACGTTTGGTTTAAAGCTAATTCGTAAGTATCTCCCGTTAGTTCAATTGTCGCGCCATCTGTAGAATAAGATGTAATGCCATTTACAGATTTTACATGTGCAAACATGTTTTTACCAACCATGTCACCAGCTTTACCGGATTTTTCACGACCGTAACCTAAAGCAATTGCTAAAGTTCCGGCAGCCTGCCCAAATTGTACTAAAACAGGAATGTTTTTTATCGTTTTACCGTTTATTGTAACATTCGCAGTAGGTACTTTTTTATCGGCAGGTTGTGCATCTATTCCTTTTTCTTTTGCATAAGAATATGGAATACATACATAGTTATCCCAAGTCACTTTACTGATTGGATCCGGTAATTCCTGTAAGAATGGATTGTTAGCATAGTAACCATCACCTACTCCTATTTTTTCATAGAATAAAACTTCAAATCCTTTTGATGTGGCTGCATCTGTTTTAACAGCAGCTACAGAAGCTCCTACATTTGCACTTGAACCTCCTGTTGTTAAAGGAGCAGCATAAAATCCTAATTGTACTGCATCTTCATAATTTGCGCCGGTCAAAGCAGTTACTTCATCCTGCACAAACTTTCCTATTTCTGTAGTATCTCCGGCCCATGTCATTAAAGAAGACTGAGCCTGACGTGTATTGAATAGATTTACAATTGTTGGTTGAACAAATCCATAAAAACCAGTAACAGGTGAAATGATATCCCAGGATTCTAAATAGTGAGAAATTGGTGTTACATACTGGCAATATTGGGCAGATTCATCCGGTCTGTCTGATGTAGAAACAGATAATTCCGCTTTTTGAATTGCATTTTTGAATACGTCTGCGTAAGGTGTATTATAAACAGGATTTGTTCCTAATAAGATAATTCCTTTATATGCACCGGCTTTCAGATCATTTGCCAATGTAGCTAAAGCTTCATCGTTTCCTGATTTTAAATTGTACGTAGTTGCTGTATTAATAATTTCTCCGTAGTTACCTAAAGTACCATTGATAGCATTCACTAATAACTGAATGTCTACATCATTAGCACCTGAAATCACTAATGATTTGCCTTTATTCGCTAATAATTCTTTCGCAACTTTAGCAATACCATCATTCGCATCTTTTCCGCTTAATTGTTTTGCTGCACCGTTTCCGCCAATAGCTACAAATAAATTAATTAATGCTTGTTTTTCTTCAGATGGTTTAATTGGATATTTGTAATCTGCATTTGAACCGGTCAATGACATCGTCGATTGGAACTGATGGTGACGGGACATCTTAGGTTTATCTTTTGTCGGTACTCTGTTAGATATATATTTTTTTGTATTCTCTCCTGAAGAAATACCTGTACCTAAAAAGTCTGCATTAAAGCCAACGATTACTTCCGCTTTATCATAGTTTATAGTTGGAATAATTGGGGAACCTAAACTTATCTGATTTGCTTTTCTTACAGCATAGCTGGAAATAGCATCATAACTTACAACTGTTGTGGAAGGATATTTTGCAACAAATTTATCGATTGCTTTTTTAGTAATCGTTGATGCTACTGTTCCTGTTAACAAAGCTATTTTACCTCCGCTTTTTGCAATTGTTTCTAATTTCTGCATGATTTCTGCATCAACAGATTTCCAGTCAGATTTTTTGTTTTTGATAGTTGGATTCTGTAAACGTGCAACATCATACAAACTCAAAACAGATGCCTGTGCTCTTGCACTTGTTCCGCCCATTGTTAACGGTGAATCTATATTTCCTTCTATTTTGATAGGACGACCTTCACGCGTTTTTACCAATATGCTTACAAAATCTCCGCCTTCATAAAATGTAGAAGCGAAATAATCTGCAACACCAGGTGTTACTTCTGGAACCGGATTTCTTAAATCAATTGTATATGGAATTGATTTGTGTGTTGAAATTTTACAAGCAGATGCCAATGCAGCAACTGATACACTAAAGCCCATTGCTTTTAAAAAATCACGACGATTAGTACCGCCACCGATTTCTTCAGTTTCGGTTGCTTCAATTTCAAAATTAAATTCCTTTGCAGCTTGTTCCTTATACTGAGGAGTTTCATTTAACTCATCCAAGCTTTTCCAATATTTTTTGTTACTCATTTATATATAGGTTAATTGAGTTCTCGAATATTAATAGTGACATTTTTGACATTCTGTTCCGCCAATATCTTCTACCGTTACTTTTTGCTTAGTTCCTTTCTTTAATTCTTCCTGATATTTCTGGAATACAGAATAGTATTTATTTTCAGCAAATTTCACTTCTGTTTGTCTGTGACAATTTATACACCAGCCCATAGATAATGGAGCAAATTGTTTCATCACTTCATACTCTTCTACTTTTCCGTGGCAAGTCTGGCATTTGATACCGCCCACTTTTACGTGCTGTGAGTGATTGAAATATACATGATCAGGTAAATTGTGAATTCTTACCCATTCGATATTTTTAGGAGCTTCCACAAATTTTCCTTTATTAGGATCCCAGCCTGCATAGTCGTAAATTTTAGCAATTTCGCTTTTACCGTATTTCGGTCCTTCTTGTACGTATTTGTGACAATTCATACAGATTTGTGTACCAGGAATACTTGCATGACGGCTTTTTTCAACACTGGAGTGACAATATTGACATTCGATTTTATTTTGACCAACGTGTAAAGCATGTGAAAACTTGATTGGCTGATCCGGTTGGTAACCCTGAGAACGACCTAAATCAATTGCACCATTGAAAATATTGAATACTAAAAGAATAGAAGAAATCAGTAATACTACTTTTAATGTTTTTTTATTGAAAAGTTTTTTATCTAAAGTAATATCTTCTACCGTTTCCCCTGCTTTCTCTCTAACTACTTTATCTAATCTGGAAGTAACTGTCCATAATAACAACGCTAAAAATGCAAGGAATGAAATTAACAGCCAAACATAAATATTTGATGTTCCTTTTGTTTCATTACCTGAAACAACTGTAGTAGCTGTAGCTGCCTTTGTCGGTTCTGCAACTCCCGGATTTTTTACATAAATAAGAATATCCTGAACTTGTTCTTTTGTGAACGTAGGGAAAGTCGTCATGTTGCTGTTCGCATACTCCGCATAAATTTTATTAGCATATGCATCACCACTTGCTCTCAGCTTAGCATTATTCTGAACCCATGCTATTAATTTATCTTCACTTTCCCATCTGTCCCATACACCCGCAAGTGCCGGTCCGACTACTTTTCTGTCAATTGCGTGACAAGAGGTACAATTTGCCTTAAACAAATCCATACCGGCTTTAGCCTTCGCTACTCCAGCAGCATCCGTAACAGCAACATCCGGAACAGCAACCGCTGCCTGAGATGTCATTGATAGAGATAGAAATAAAGTAGTTACTATTAAAGCGAGGATTTTTTTGATTGGTTTACAAGAATACATTATGCGTCTAATTTTTCTCGGTTGCAAATATAGTATTCAGTCACTTAATTCACATGAAATGTTGATAAATCCCTATTTAGATTGAGTTTAAATAAAATCTATTGTATTGATTGTCAGAATATTTAAAAAAGGGACGACCTTATATAAAAAAGAATTTAATGTACACTTAACATTTCTTTAGACTTTCTATGAACATTGCGGAACTTTTATTTTTTTTTTTAAGTTTGAGCATGATTTTTAATTAATTTGGTATGTTTTTTATACCAATATAACTATCAACACTAACCACAAAAAATATTTATGAAACCATTTAAACAATTCCTTATTTTTTTATTTACATTTTTTATATTCTCTTGTCAAAGTATCAGGAAAAGCTATGAAAATCGTGATTACGACAGTGTAGTCTCTCAATTTACACAAAAGAAAAAAATGAGCGATGAAGAAATCTCTTTGTTTGAAAAATCATACAAAGCGGCTTTAGAACGTGATAAGGAACAGATTACTACTTTAAAATCGTTGAACAATGGCGACCGCTGGGAACAGATATTTAATTTATATACAAAGATAAACGCACGACAAAACAGCGTTTTGAGATTATTGCCTGTTTTTTACACAAATGGCAGCAAAGCAAGTATTGAAACTTTTGACTTAACTGCAGCTTTGGAAGAATCCAGACAAAACGCAGCACAGTCTTATTACGACCAGGGTGTTAAACTTTTAAATTCCGGCGTTAAAAGTTCCATTCGTCAATCTATAGATTATTTTTCTGCTTCTAAAAAATTTTACATCAGTTATAAAGATGTAAACGAATTGATGGATCAGGCAATCACAAAAGGCAAAAATTATGTGTTATTGCTGATAGAAAAAAATCCTGCTTTACTGGTTCCACCGTCTTTTGAACAAAGCATTTTGGATAACGTAAAACTGACTCAGAATGATCAATGGGTAAATATTGATTACCGCAAAAAAGATAATGTCGTATATGATTATGTGGTGAAATTAAATTTATATGACATCCAGGTTTCTCCGGATGCGTTGAAAGAAACAAATACGACAGAAGAAAAAATAATTGAAGATGGCTGGCAATATGTACTGGACTCAAAAGGAAATGTAAAAAAAGATTCTTTAGGTAATGACCTGAAAGTTCCGAAATATACAAAGATAGCCTGCCAGGTAAAAGAAACACGCATGAACAAGACTGCACGGGTTTTTGGAGATGCGACTATTTATGATGCGCAAACAAAAGATTATATCAAGAATCTGAAATGCACCGGAAATGCTGCGTTTGATTATTCTTATTACCAAATTTATGGAAACAATAATGCGTTGAGCGATGCTACCTTACAAAAACTGGGTAATCCGCCTGCAGTGTTTCCTAATTCATTTGATATGGTAGAACGCTCTAAAGATGAACTGATACGTTCTTACCAAGATTTTATTACAGCAAATTATAATTCTTTTGTTTACGCGAAATAATGATGAATGTTTAATGATGAATGTTGAATTAAATTGAAAATTATACATAAATATTTTCCTGGCTTAAGTGATGCACAACTGAAACAGTTCGAACAGTTATTACCATTATATTCTGAATGGAATGAAAAGATAAATGTCATTTCACGAAAAGATATAGAAAATTTTTATCAGCGTCATGTCCTGCATTCACTGGCAATTGCAAAAGTTATTACCTTTCAGAAAGAGGAGAATATATTAGACATTGGCACCGGCGGTGGTTTTCCTGGCATTCCATTAGCTATACTTTTTCCTGAAACAAATTTTTTACTGACAGACTCTATTGCAAAAAAAATTACAGTAGTGAATGAAGTAGTGAATGTGTTGCAGCTAAAGAACGTTACAGCAAAAGTGGAACGCGCAGAAACCACCAAACAAAATTTTGACTACATCGTAACGCGTGCAGTAGCGCCGATGAATGATTTAATCTTCTGGAGTAAGAATAAAAATGCAAAAAAAATAATTGCATTAAAAGGCGGCGATTTAACTGAAGAATTAAAATCAATCAAAAAAAATATCCGGATTATAGAATTGAAAAATATTTTTGAGGAAGATTTTTTTGAAACAAAGAAAATAGTTATTTGCAGTTGATGATAACAATTATCGATTAACAATTGACGATTAATAATTTTATAGATAATTTACTCGTTTCCTTTGTAGACATCAATCATACATCGTTAATTTTTTACGGCTTTTGCTTCTTCAATCATTTTCTGTTTAGCTTCTGTTTTATTGGTAATAATAGCGTAGTTTCCATTTCCGGTAGCAGTTAATTTCTTGAGTTTTGAATTTACATATTCAGTATTTTTTCCAAAACAGAAAATAGATAATGTTATATTTTTATCTAAACCTGATTCGATAGTTTGCTGCATCTTTTGATAATCTTTTTCTCCCGATGTAAATACACCATCACTTGCGAGTACAATCCTATTATTTCCTTTTTGAACAAAATTTTTCATAGCTGTTTTATATGCAATATCCAGCGCCGCACCGCCTTGCGAAGTGCTTCCGAAAACCAGGCCATCAATCGTTTTAGTAATCAATTCTTTATTCACCGCTGCTGTTGACGGCAACACTTCTTTCACCGTATTTGAAAAAGTTAATATTGCAACACGGTCTGTTGCACGTAATTCTTCTACCAGATATTTCATAGACTCTTTTAGTACAGGCATTTTTTCATCTGTATTCATCGAAGCAGAAATATCAATCAGGAAAACTAAATTATTCGTTGCATATCCTTCTAAAACTGGTTTTATCGCTGTTATTGTATCTGATTTTGCAGCAACCTGTTCTATCGGCTGCGACACTTTACACTTAAGTCCGAAATTAAAAAAACAATCTTTTGTAACATGTACAAATCCATTTGGTTTGTAATAATTTTTTGCTTCAATTTCCACTCCGTAATATCCTTCAGGAACAAGTGCAGTTGTTGTAATACTATACTGTCCTAAAGAGTCTGTTGTTGCGGAAAATTGAAAACCGGGATAAAATGTTATTAAAACCAATGCACCTGCTACAGGTTTCTTGGTATCCATATCACTTATCATCCCTCTGATATGCACACCTTCTCCAAATACAGTAGTTACAGATAACAAACAAAAAATAAGAATTATATAGAATTGTTTCATCAAATAAGTTTATTGTTTTTAATTCGCTGTAAGATGCCTATTAAATCCACTTCTGTTAATTAAAGATTTTGTATGGCATATCCACTCAAATGTAAAGTTATATATTGATATTTGTTTTAAGAACAAAAATTATGCTAAATTTATTGCGATGAAAAAATATTTACTGCTGCTCCTATCTTTCTTGTTATTAGCAAACGGCTTTTCACAGGATTCGTTAAAACGTCAAAGCGTTTATAAATTCAGATTAGGTGTAGATATTCCAATCGGAATGGTAACTTTAGGAACGGGCATTACCAGCCTTATTTTACATAAAAAGAAACAACCGCTTACTTTTGAAGAACTGAGTAATTTAAAACCTTCTGATGTCAATAAATTTGACAGATATGCCATCTATCAGCATTCAAAAGCGTCCGCCATTGCAAGTGATGTTTTTCAATATACAGCCATGGTGAGTCCTGCATTATTATTTATAGATAAAGATATTCGCAAAGACTGGAAGACAGTGATGCCCATCTGGATGGAAACATTTGCCCTGACTTCTGCATTGACAATGTTTACAAAAGAATTAGCACATAGAAACCGGCCTTATGTTTATTCTGACTATGGCAATGGAAATAAATACGGCAAAGATGCAACAGCTTCCATGTGGTCCGGGCATACCGCTATCACCGCGGCAAGCACTTATTTTATAGCGATGGTGTATTCCGATTATCATCCGCATTCAAGATGGAAACCGCTCATGTGGACAGGTGCTGCCATACTTCCTGCGCTTACTGCCATAACGCGTGTGAAAGCAGGAAAACATTACTGGACGGATGTGATAACAGGTTATGCTGTTGGTGCACTGGTTGGTACATTAACACCATTCCTTCATAGAAGAGAATTTCACAGAAAGTAGTTAGTGTAAACGTCATTGCTTCGTGCCTCGCAAGAACTACAAAGTAGACTTATCTATCCAAGTAAATATCTTATTTCCGTTTGCACTAATGGAAAAAGATTCGGGAAAGACTACAGAGAATGTTTTTTCAAACAGGTCATTTTCTATTTTATGTTTGAATGAATCATCGATTTTGGAATAAAGCAGCATGCCATTCTGATTTATCAATTTCTTTAATAAGGATAAAAAATCTTCCTTCATAAACTGCATCGGTGTTATGTCATCAATAAAAACATCAAACAATATCAAATCAAATTTTTTGTTTTCATTTCTGACAAATGCTTCCGCATCGCTGCATGCAAATGTTACTTTATTTTTTAAATTGGATTGTAAATATTTTTGCGCTAATTCTATAATTACTGCATCTGCATCTACTGCTGTAATATTTTTTATAGTGGGATGATTTTCCAGCAAGTCTACTACACTTCCCAAGCCAAAACCAAGAACTAAAACATTTTTTATTTTTTGACCGAAAATATCAATCGCATTGAACGCGACACCAAATGAAGTATAGTTTTTTCCAAAAGAATAAATGGCATTTTGAGTACTCAGTTTATATTGTCCGCGATGCAGGGAAACACACACTTCTCCGCTGAACCGGCTTTGCTTTTTCTCTATCGGAAAATCATATATATAGCTTAATATTTTTTTGAGTTTGCCGGGCACGATGAAATACGAATATAAATAAAAAAGCCGGTATCATCTGAATGTACCGACATTGAATATTACTTTGTGTTATTACTTTTTATAATACTTCATCGCTTCGGGTAAGTATTTAGTTTTTATATCGTTGATACGTGTCTCATCGCTTGGGTGGGTACTTAAAAACTCAGGCGGACTTTGTCCCTTACTTTGCGCAGCCATTCTTGTCCAGAAAGTAACTGCTTCATTCGGATCGTAACCGGCCATTGCCATAAATATCAAACCCATTCTATCCGCTTCACTTTCCTGTTTTCTGTTAAATGGTAACAATATACCTAACTGAGTACCCATACCTACCGCACTTTCAAATATACCTCTGGTCTGATCGGGTTTACTTGACAATGCCACATCTAATGCCGAAATGCCTAATTGTTGTAACATTTCCTGACTCATGCGTTCATTTCCATGGCTTGCAATAGCATGAGAAATTTCGTGTCCTACAACAACAGCCAAACCTGTTTCTGTTTTTGTAATTGGCAGCAATCCTGTATATACAACCACTTTTCCGCCGGGCATACACCATGCGTTGGCTGAAGAATCTCTTACCGTATTAAATTCCCAATTGTATAATTTCATTTTATCTGCCATTCCTATTTGTGTCATATATTGCGTAACGGCAGCAGCAATTCTGGAACCTACTTTTTTCACTAGTTCGGCATCTGCAGTTGATGCAGGCATGACTTTACTTCTATTTTCTGTTAAAAATTGTTGATATTCCTGTAAGGCCATAGAATTCATCTGATCTTCCGGCATGAGCATTAATTGTTTTCTTCCTGTAATCGGATTTTGATTACAGGCAAAAGTCAATAACGAGATTAATATAATAGCTAACTTTTTCATAGTAGTACCTTTATTTTGGTTTTGTCTTAGATGTCTTAGTTTTTGGTTTAGATATTATAACAGAATCTGAGGTCGTTTTGTTTTCAATTATTCCAGAATCTGTTTTTGGTGCTTCCATTACAGAGGGTATTTCATCTGTTGCAGGCTTTTCTTTTACTTTTGGTGCATCTAAAGAAAATGGTTTTTTAGATGATTTTTTAAAGTCGTCTTTTGGTATAGAAGGTGCGGGAATTACAGGTTGCTGCTGTTCAACCGGTGCAGGTGCTTCTGATTTTATAACAGGTGTTCCATTATCTGCCGGCACGTTTGAAGGTACCGGAGCAGAAGATAGTTTATTGAATGATTTTCCTTTAAAACGCTCCTTAAAATCTTCCATTCTTGCCACAAAATTATCGCGCATACCTAAATCCGCAGGCATAAATTCGAACAATACATTTTTACCTTCCTTGTAAGTACGTTCACCTTCTTTAAGAATTGAAATAGTATTATATACATCAGGAACAGAAGATGCGATTCCCATTTGTCCACGTTTAATTTTAAAATAAATCCAACCTCCTGATTTATTCTGCAGATAGATATTTACAAAATCACTTTCGTAAGCGTATCCTAATTCTATATATGCATCATATTGACGTTTAATAACATCAGGTCCGAAAAATGCCAGCGTTATTTTTTCAGCACTTTTGAAAGATGCGTCTTGTGCATCCCAGTAAAATTTTGATCCGGACAATAACATATTATAATCCATGCTTTTCGGAATGAACATAGAATCTGATGTATATAATGCAGCTATTAAGCGATTAGATTCCAGGCTGTCTTTTGTTAAAACAGATAAAGTTTTGTGCAATACTTTATTACGTTTAAAACCGGCAAAACTTGCCAGATCATCTGCTACCACAAACTGAGTAATGATAGTGCTTGCTATTGCGGGCTGCATCATAAATTTAACGGCAACATCAGCTGTCACTTCCACGTTCTGATTCGCAGGATTAAAAGAAAAACTTCCTACTGTCGTAACTTTAGAAGGTTCTACCTTCAACCCAAATCCGATTTCTCCAGCTGCACTGATAGCTTTTGTATTCTCATTATATTTTATGCATGAATTATGAGAATATGGTGAACTGATTGCTGCTTCATCGCCAAATACAATTACGCCGGGTTCTGTCTTGCTATATATCATTGAACCTTTAATATTCATGATAGTTGCATCGCTGCCCGACCTTTTATCCTGTAAAATCGTACTGTAAAATTCAGGAATACTTTTATCCAGCATCAATCCAACAAATAAACTATTGTTTGCCTGATTGAGAATGCTATCCATACTAACTGACGGTTTTTTAGGATCCAGATTTTGAATGTTCGGAATCCAGTCGCTGGTATTATTCGCTATGTCTACTTTTACCGCACCGTTCAGAAAAATATCTTTATGCCTGGAGTCAAAATCAAATTTCCCTTTGTAATAAATCTTATTATCTAATTTAAAATTCGCTTCTTCCTCAATAGTGGTTTTTGCAAACGTAAATACCTTACTCATATCTCTGGGTTCAGATTTTTTGCCTTTCTTACCTTCGTAAACAGGCTGTCCTCTGTAAGGATTATTTACATTAATTTCTGCAACAGGAATTTTTTCAACTGTCCCATTATTCATTTTGAAGTAATAATTACCTGTACCTGAAAAATCATTTCTGCCTATGATATTGACTTCTGCGTCTTTTACAGTATGATAAGAACTGTCTGCGTTAAACACGACCATTGCGTTTTTTAATGTAC
>JAYVPA010000105.1:0-22854 GCA_043757615.1 Sphingobacteriales bacterium
TACACAGACGAGAATGTAATAGAAATTCCTAAAGAACGATTAAGAGACTTTGATATTTTTTAATATAAACATGGAGAACCGTTACTTAAAAATTATGAGTCAAAAAATAAAGACTTTGTGGTTGTGTACCTGCAACCCACTACGGAATGGTAGTTAAGATTTTCAGACTAAAGTTCCACTGCGTTTCACTTTAGTCTGATCATTGAAAGAGATAATTAGTAACGGTTCTCTTTAATATTTATGAAAAACTTTAAGAACATAAAAAATGATGCAAGGAAATGGCGGGTGAAATACACTTCCCCCGAATCTAACTATTTTAAAATAGTAAAAAAGAATCACCAAACTTATAGTTTCAATGCCTTGCATCTTTTAAGTCTGGAAAATGATTGTCACCTGAGTAAAATCTTAGGTGTTTCTGTGGATGTACTATCAGATGTAATCGGGAATCCTGTTTATCAATCGTTTGAGATACCTAAAAAGAAAGGGGCAAATCGAAAAATTCAAGCGCCGGATGATACACTAAAAGACATACAACGTAAACTGAATTTCTTTTTTAATGCCTATTATCTGATGATAAAACCAAATGCGGTTTTCGGTTTTGTAATTCAGCCGCACGAATTAGGAAAAATTTGTCCAATAGCAGAAAATGCTAAATTGCATGTTGGCAAAAAACAAGTATTAAATATAGATGTAAAAGATTTCTTTCCGTCAATAACAGCCACACAGGTAAAACAATTATTTCAGTCAGATCTATTTCAGTTTGATGATCACCTGGCAACAATACTGGCTTTACTTACCACCTATGAAGGCAAATTACCTATTGGTGCGCCTACATCACCATCTATTGCCAATTTTATATGTTATAATTTAGATAATGAATTACAACAATTTTGTGATACAAATGCCTTATCTTTTTCTAGATATGCCGATGATTTAACTTTTTCAGCAGATTCAAAGATTCAAAGTGATACAATACTGGATATAGTATCGATAATCAACAAACATAATTTTTCTATAAACGAAAAAAAATTCCGTATTCAATCTTCAAATAGGAAACAAACAGTAACAGGTTTAATCGTAAATAAGAAATTAAATGTTGACAGGAAGTTGATAAGGAAAATAAGAGCAATACTATATGATATAAAACAAAATGGACTTATTATAGCAGCACAGCATCATTTAAAATTAACGCAAACACCTGATGAGAAAACCATGGGGTATTTTATCCATCGTCTGGAAGGTCTAATCAATTTCGTTGGGCAAGTTCGAGGAAAACAGGACTCAATTTATTATCGCTTTAAGAATGAGTTTAATGAAATATTTACCACCGCAATAACAATATAATAAGTATAAGAATGGTTAGATTCGTAATGATTTACAGCAAAAAGGTATTGTCTAATTATTTACAAATAATATACCTATGAATAAGAAAGCCGATAAGCTTAAGATGTTTATGCTATGGGCAGTTTTTCCACCCGCATTTATTTATTTAATACTAAAAAAGGACAAAGGTATAAAACGTGAGAAAATGACAATATACATGTCTGTTATTTTTTCTCCTTTCACATGGTTTGTTATTGGATCAATAATCTTTTATATGACAATGTACAGAACCCCTTTAAGTAAGGTCGAAAATACACTGGGTATAAAAGTTCCATTTTGGCATCTTACATTAAAGAACATCACATCTTGGTTGGATATGCAAGATTATACATCAATTGTGGTAATTAAATTCAATGATAATTCGCTACGACAATTAAAGGATGAAATAGAGAGAACTCAATTTTATAACCAATACTACTATATGTTAAATACGGATGGAAACAGAAGAGAGAAAATGGATTCTAATGTATATTACAAAACGTACAATTACCTTTCAGCTAAAAAACTGACCGGGTATTGGTATAAAAAAGATTCCAAAACGTATGTATTCTTTGAACCGAACTATGGTGAATCTCACATCCTTAATTACTCATATTCTGTCTTCGCTTCTCTATCACTAAAAGATAAAAAGTTAAGATACCGGTTTGTAAAGATTTAAAACAACTATTCAAAAATTTTCCTCAATCCTATAATGTATGCTCATGCAGTATGCCATACTAAAGCCAACCTATACTGCATCTGTGGCTCGCAGCCCATTTTTTCTGTCATGCTTTTTGTACCCATGCAATATGGCACATTGCTCTACATTTGTCATTCTGTGCGTACCAAATAACCTTGTTGCATTTAGCATCATATTTTGTAAACGAACAAAGCAAAGCGCCATACACTTCTACAAACAAAAAATCACGCCAGAAAAAATGGTCTGAAGCAACTAATACATAATGTGGTCTTATGTGTACGCTACGCACAGCCATACCTACGCTCATTATCATGCCGAAAATGGCTGTCACATAAGCACACTATGTTAAGTAGCCGAGCCACAGTCAGCATTCATAAAAATGATATAGTTGTTTAGAGGTATTTTTATAAATACTGAAAGCCTACATTTTGGCGTGCCTTGCGGTCGCTTCTTCCATTCCGCTGAAGCTACATTCCATCAGCCACCTCAGCACCTAAAGCAAGCGTATTCCCTCATTCCATTTCACAAAAGCTATGCTATTGCTTTCCATGTATTGGCAGATGCATACCTACCCTTATTTTTTGTGTTAGAAAATTTACAAAAAAAAGCCAACCCTACAATGCATCTGCTCAATCCACTACAAGCACCCAAGTTATTTTGTTCATTCCATTCAGTCACACCCTTGCACCATACTACTAACCTCAAACATTCTGTAGAGGGAAACTACATCTGCTTGCGGTCGCTTCTTCCATTTCGATGCATTCCGCTTCGGGCGGTCGCTCCTTGCATCCGCTCCCGATCCCTCCACTCCATCGCATCTTCATTCCATCAGCCACCTCAGCAGGTAAAGCAAGAGTGCTGCGCACCCTTGCCCCATAGTGAATACCCTCAACATTTGTCAAGTTCAACTATCCAATTTTTTGATTATTAAATCAAAGATTTTCAGATTCCACTATCCCCAAAAAATAAAAAAGAAAGCAAAGGTAAGTGGCTCGCCATTGGGCTGCAAGGTTAAAATGTATTTTTGAAAAAAAATCTCCACCTCATCCATCATTATCAAATAAACCTGCCGATATCTATGAGGTAGTATTTTTTTCCAAAAAACCTTGACATCCCAAGGCTTCACCACTTGAAATAGTGGCTTTCTTTTTTCTTTTTTTTGTCCTTTTTTTTCTTGTTTTCTTTTGGGTTTATGGGTGATGCGCAAAGCGCAGCTGGTGGATGTACGTTATTTTAATTGAAAAAAGGAATTAAAATCAATAATGCAAAATCAAAAATTAAATAAAACGTTAATATCGCAGGGATGCTGTAAAGCAAAAAATATCAGATATATGAAAGAATATTTAACTAATTCGGAAGCTTACATATTTCGTTATAAGATTGAATACCATAAATATTACAAAGTATCTGCTTTCTACTCCATTGTAATTTACACTGATTCAGAGCATATTAAAAATGCCTTTGATACAATGATAAGAAAATTAAATGCGGTTTAGTTTTTATTCTTTAGATACATAAGTGTCTTATACTGAAATAGCTATACACTAAAACCAAGTGTATGGAAAGTAACAAAGTGTATTTTGAACGAGAAACTAAACTATGTCGTTACGACAAAAAATTAATTTTAGATGTAGTAAAATTAGTTGAAGGAGGTATGTCGCGTAAGGAGGCAAACCAAAAATTTGAATTGGGTGCTTCAACACTCAATAGTTGGATGAGAGATTATGGTTCTGAAACCTATCATTCAACTAAACGAAAAAATAGATCGCCGCTAGAAATCCGGCAAATTATTTCTGAAATTGAGCAGGGTAAACTAACTGCGAGAGAGGCTTTGAAGAAATACAAGGTAAAATCTATTGGCACAATTCGTAAATGGGTGAAAAAGTATAGGGATGAAAATCTTTATTTTCTTCCATAAAAGAACCAATTATGGCTAAAAATAAATCACACTATCTTCCTGAAAATAAAGCGGTACAGCCCCTGCAAAAGGCTTTAGAAGATGCTCAATTAAAAATTGAAGCTCTAAATACAATGATTGATGTAGCAGAGGAGCAGCTGAAAATTGACATCAGAAAAAAGTCTGGTACCAAACAGTAAAAGTAATGAAATATAACTATACACAAGTTGGCATCGGGCGACTTTGTATGCTGTTTGGTAAGACTCGGCATGCGTTTTATGATAAAGCCTGGCATAACCAGGAGAGGTTAGAAACTCATCATATCGTTTTAGAAATGGTGGCACAAATTAGACGTGAAATCCCATGCATTGGTACACCTAAACTATACCACATGATTAAAAAATCGTTGCAATCTCAAGATATAAAAATTGGCAGAGATGCTCTGCATCAGTTACTTTTAAAAGAAGGCTTAATTATTAGAAGTAAAAAAAGGTATGCAAGAACAACCGACTCAAATCATTGGATGAAAAAATATCCCAACTTAATCAAAAATATAATCGTACAAGAATCAGAACAGATTTGGGTATCGGATATTACATACATAGTTATTGATGGTAATTTTAATTATCTCTCATTAATCACGGATGCGTATTCGAAGCTCATTATGGGTTATTGTCTCTATCAGTCTTTAGAAGCGATGGGTAGCTTAATTGCTTTGCGAATGGCTTTAAAACAAAGAGTAAAAACAACTTTACTCATACATCATTCTGACAGAGGTGTGCAATATTGTTGCCATGATTATGTAAATCTATTACAGAAAAATGAAGTTCAAATAAGTATGACTGATAAAGGAGATCCTTATGAAAACGCAATTGCAGAAAGAGTAAACGGCATACTCAAAACAGATTTTAATTTATCCCGAGAATTTAAAAACCGAGAAGAGGCTCTTATGGCAGTAAACAAAAGCATATATGCTTATAATAATTTAAGACCTCATTTGAGTTGTGATTATTTAACTCCAATTGAAGCTCATGAAATGTCAGGAGTATTAAAGAAAAAATGGAAACCAAAGAAATACTATAACCATGAATAACAAAGGTTTTATGAGGGATAAAGCCGAATGCGTATCTCAAAAACACCAGCCTCCTTGAGAAAACTGGTGTTAATAGCATACGCTATCGGATTAGGCTATTCCTTCTACAGTTGCTCCTCAGCAGAGCTATAGTCCGCTTTACCTAATAAAACAAAAGTAATCAACATTGATGAAAAATATAAATTGTATAGCTATTTTAGTACAATATTTATGTGTGTATAGCTATTTTAGAGAATCAACTCACAACTGTATAGTTATTTTAGTAAAGGACAAAGTAATACATAAGCCGTACATAAGCCGTACATAAGTCATACATAAGTCATACATAAGTCATATATATTTGCACCAAATACCGTGTCTATATAAAATCAAATAGAATGGAAATAAAAAATCCTGCACTTTCATGCAGGATTCCTTACCAAACTTCACAATATCCAACTAAGCACCCGTAGATGGATTTCGTCCATCTCTCTTTGCTCTTCTGAAAACAGCCGTTGATTTTTTCATTTTAATAAACATTATCAATAACTAAACAGTTACCGGAAGAGAATTTGTAATAATTACCGTTCACTTCCTGATAGAACTCAATACCAATGCAGTTTAACACAGAAATATCTGCAGTCATCACTGTAGCCGGAGGCAATGAACAAGCCAATGTTTCGTCGGCATACGCTGCATTCAATGGTGAATAGGCACCGTAAATAGAAGAACTTAATTCGTTCAAATCTGGATTGGATGGTTCATACGTTCCAGTTGCATCATTATATGCAAAATCAGATACAACACCAATTGCGTTAATGAAACGAAAATGAGTTGCTCCGATTGGAGCATTGATGGAATTGGTTGGATTCACCGCTAACGTTGTCAATGTACTGGTCAAACGGTCAACTGAACTTGTCAAAGAATACGGAACATACACCACACTTGAAAAGGAAATGTTTTTATCAAATCCGAAACCATACAGATAGGTGCGTTGCGTACTGATTTCAATCTTACGCACACCTCTCGCTTCTGTTCCATCTTCCAGGTTGATTTTTTTCATCAGAGAAGTCAGACGTCCGGTACATTGCGGATCTGTCATTCCGTTTAATACTTCAGACAATGCCACACGAACCGATTTACCGGCTCTTGCGCATCCACCGAACTCGTTCATGTTTTCCCGTGTGCGCTCAAATTCTGGAGCTGTTTTAACTTGTGCATCGGTTGGACCGCCAGACATGCCTGCGAAATATCCTTCTTGCCCTTTGATTTTAAAATGTCTTATGTCGCCGATGGTACCGACATATTTTAAGGGACCTTTTTGTTTTGCCATGTTTTATAAATTTTTATTGTTTGTAAACAATTATTATCATTGTAAAATTATTTCTTAAATAAAGTATTTACAAATATTTACAAAAGCATAGGAATGTATTTTAATGCAAACAAACATATAAGAGTATACACACACCATAAAATCAAATCTGTAGTGGATGGTGATGGTATGATTGTCTATAATATTTTCAATAAAAAGGAAACGGAAATCCGTCTACTGGGAATTGATGCACCGGAAATAAAAGTTAGTAAGAAATTAAAACAAGATGAAAGAGAGCTGCATTTACCTGGTCAATTATTAATAGAGTTAGGAAAGATGTCATGGAAATTTTTATTTGATCTGGTACCAATAGAAACGGATATAACGTTTATAACAGAAATAGATAATGAGATAGATTTATTTGGAAGAACGTTGGCTTATGTTTTTACGAGTGAAAAAATATGCATCAATGAGATTCTGATTAAAGAAGGATATGCGAAGCCTTACAACAAGTATTACAGTACGCAATTAATCAGTTATCAACAATTAAATTTCATTGCAAAGACGCAAAACAAAGGTTTATATGAGAAGGTAAACAACTTCTAAAATGTTGTACCTATGTTGTACCAAAAGAAAAACCGCATTGTAAGTTATTGATTTACAATGCGGTTTTCTCAATTTAGCGGTCCGGACGGGACTCGAACCCGCGACCCCGTGCGTGACAGGCACGTATTCTAACCAACTGAACTACCGAACCTTGCTTTTTAAGCGAGTGCAAATATACAAAGTTTTTTAAAACTCAATAGTATTTATTAATAATTTACATAAAAGCAACGTGACTTGTTTTTTAGCTATTGATTATAGAAAATAGTATTTTTGCAGGATGTCTTACCTTTTTAGGATACGCAACGCTATTTTTCGCTTTTTGATTGGATTGAAAAAGAATCCAAAAGAACGAAATCCTGTTTCATTGAACAAAGCTAAAAGCATCGGTATTTTGTTTCAGGCGGAAGATATTATAGACAACGATATCATTTTAGGTTTTTCTCAAAAGCTGAAATCGTTACAAAAAGATGTGCAGTTGCTGGGTTATATGCCGAAACGTGAGTTTGGTTTTATCTATCCGTTTCCATTTATCACAAATAAAGACGGCAACTGGTACGGAAAACCTGGCGGTGGCACCACAGGATATTTTATGCGTTCACCATTTGATTTGTTAATCAATTTTTGTAATGAAGAATGTCTGCCTTTAGAATATATCTCCTCGGTTTCTCCTGCAAAATTCCGTGTTGGCTTTAATAAAGAAGCCGAGAATGCTAACTATGATTTAATATTAATTCCAAAGGAAAACAAGGATATTTCTAACTTAATTCAGAACTTAGAGAATTATTTAAAATAGATTTCGCACAGATTATGAGCACATTGAATTTAAAAGGCGTTGGTGTGGCGCTGGTTACACCATTTAATGAAAAAAAAGAAATCGATTTCACAGAGTTTGAAAAAGTAGTGAACTATGTGATTGAAGGTGGCGTGGACTATCTGGTAGTATTAGGCACTACCGGTGAATCTGTAACACTTAATAAACAGGAAAAACAGGATTTAATAAAGTCGTGCGTTGCGACAGCAAATAAGCGCGTTCCTGTTATTGCAGGTTTTGGCGGCAATGATACCAGAAGTATCATCGATGATATCCATCATTCAGATTTAACAGGGGTAGATGGGCTTTTGTCTGTTTCTCCTTATTATAATAAACCAACACAGGAAGGTATTTACGAGCATTACAAAGCGATTGCTACAAATACCGACTTACCTATCATTTTATATAATGTGCCGGGCAGAACGGCTTCTAATATCCGTGCAACTACGACATTGCAATTAGCTAATGATTTCAAAAATATCATCGCAATCAAAGAAGCAAGCAACGACTGGCAGCAGATTTTCTGGTTAGCTCGTGAAAAGCCGGAAGACTTTTTATTGATTAGCGGAAACGATGATTTAATTGTTCCTCAAATTTCTATCGGTTATGATGGTGTGATTTCTGTAATCTCCAACGCTTTGCCAAAACATTTTTCCACGATGGTTCATCAGGCATTAGATGGTGATTATACTGCTGCGCGTAAGACAGTATATGAACTGGATGAATTAATCACTTACTTATTTGAACAAGGTAATCCTGCCGGTGTAAAAGCTGCCATGAAACATCTGGCTGTTTGTGATGATCATGTTCGTTTACCATTAATGCCTGTAAATGCGGATTTGCGTAAGAAAATTGAACAAAAAGTAGACAGCTTGTTTGTTGCAGGTTGATTACCAGATAAACAATTTTCGTCGCCTTACCTCATCTTTCAATAATTTTAACTCACGGCCCATTTGTCCGGAAACACTGGTGTTTTCCTGCGCTCTGCGAATCAAATATGGAATGACATCTTTCACAGGTCCATAAGGCATATATTTACTTGCATTATAATTTTCCTTTGCAAGGTTAAAACTAACGTGGTCGCTCATGCCTAACAGCTGTGAAAAATGAACATGCGAATGATTGTTCAACAGTTTTTTTTGCTTCATCAATTCTGTCGCCAATAAGGTGCTGTCTTCATTATGTGTTGCAACGCAAATAGCTACATTATCTATATTCTCAACAGCAAATCTCAACGCTGCGTTATAATCATTATCCGTATTGTCTTTTGATGTTTGAATCGGACTTTCATAATTTAATATCTGAGCACGTTTTGCTTCTTTTTCCATGTAAGCGCCGCGCACCAATTTCGCTGCATAAATAAAACCTGCTGCTTTCGCTTTTTCTACTGTTTCTTTTAAAAACTGCAACCTGTCTTTTCTGTAAAACTGAACCGTATTGTAAATAATAGGTTTTTCTTTGTTGAATTGTTTCATCAAATCAAATGTCAGATCATCCAGTGGCTGCTGAATCCAGCTTTCTTCAGCATCAACAAACAAACTTACATTGTTATCATAAGCCAGTTGTGTAATGGAATAAATCCGTTCTTTTGATTTAGCAAAAATCTCATTTTCTTCTGCTGATAATTCTTCTTTGGTATGTAGTTTTTCTAAAATAGAAAATGGAATCAACCCTGTAAACTTAGAACATACTATATTAACAGCAGCATTGTTTTTTGCAAACAGAATGGCTTCTTTGATAGCTTTTTCTGTTCTTGCAAAATCTTCTTCACTTTCTTTTCCTTCCACACCATAATCTAAAATGCTTTGTACTTTATACTGATATAACTGATTAATTTTTTTTGCAGCTAGTTGTAATGTATCACCACCACAAAAAACAGCATAAATAGTTGGCCTCATACCAAGTGCAACCGGTGATTTAATTCCCAGGTGCATCATACGGGAAGCCACGCGCGTTCCAAGCCTCACCAGCCAGCCCTGATTGATCAATCGGAAAATCTGGTAATCACGGATAAGTTCATAATCAGGCTTGTAAGCGAATGCGTTTTCTGTATTATTAAAATTTAATGAGGTCATTGGTCAGTGGTAAATAGTCAATGGATGTTAAAAGATTAGACAAAATTACTACATTTTTTTATACTATGGACTATCAGTTGTTCCATATTTCCCAGCTCCGATTTGCCTGAAGATGCAACATTTCTAAACCGTTCTTTGTTTGCGCACCGTGTTCTTTACCTCTTTTCAGAAATAATGTTTCTTCTGGATTGTAAACTAAGTCGTACAACAAATGCTGGTCTGTTATAGCATCATAAGGTATTTCCGGTGCTGATTCAATATTCGGATACATACCGAGCGGCGAAGTATTAATAATAAGTGTTGAATGATGCATGATAAATGAATTTACATCATCATAGGAAATTGCTTTATCGTTTTTATTCCTGGAAACATATTGAAATTGAATGCCCAATTTTTTCAATACATATTCAACCGCTTTGCTTGCACCGCCTGTTCCGAGAATTAATGCTGATGTATGATGCGGTTTCAGCAATGGCTTTAAACTCATTTCAAAACCATAGCAATCAGAGTTGTAGCCAATCTTTTTTCCGTTGATAAATTTAATTGTATTTACTGCGCCAATCGCTTTTGCTTCTTCATGCAGTTCATCTAAAAACGGAATGATACTTTGCTTATATGGAATCGTGACATTTAAACCAAGCAAATTTTTGTGCTTATTACACAATAATTCAAAATCTTCAATCTTTTCTAATGGAAAAACATCGTACGCACAATCAGTAATAGTTTCCTGCCGAAATTTATTTGCAAAATATCCTTTAGAAAAAGAATGGGATAAAGGGTAACCGATTAAACCGAATTGCTTTATCATTGATTAACGATTGACAATTAACGATTGACAATTTGTTGGATTTATAAAATTAAATACTGTTCTGATTCTTATGACAATCATATAATCGTTAATTGTTTACCATTCATCGTTAATACTAATTATATTCAGCCAAAACATTATTAATGATTACATTCTCTCTCAATTCTTCACAGAAATCATATAGTGCTTCACGCACTGCAAAATTTTCTTCCAGCAGCATACGCAGCAATACCTCGCCTTCTTTTGGTTTATCTTCCATGAATGCAATTGCGCAAACCGCGTAATTTAATTCGATGGAAGTTTTGCAAACCTCAGCTCCTTTCATTAAAATTTCTTTAGCTGTTTCTGTATCACCACACACTGCCATAATTTTACCTAATACAAAATAAGCTTCGTAACGTTTTACAAAAATATCGATGGCAGTTTCACAGGCATCAATGGCAACTTCTGTTTCACCGATTTCTAAAGCAGCTTCTGCCATTGCCAGACAAAATTCGTATTGTTCTTTTTCAAGTTCATTTGCTTTCTGAAATGATTTATAAGCTTGTTCCCAAAGACCTTCATGCTTGTATGTTTCACCAATTCTGAAATATGCATCTGACAATGATGGATTATCATGTACGGCTTTTCTGTAGCAATAGCGGGCCATTTTCATATCACCTAAAGCTTCATGACATTTTCCCTGCAGAAAATAAATTTCATCGTCTGCTTCAAATGTATTACACATTTCTTTAATGACTTCGAGTGATTTCTTGAACTCTCCTTTTTTGAAATGTAATTCTGCAATATCCTGATACACAAAATCTGCATCATCATTAATCGCTAACACATATTCGAATGCATCAATTGCTTTTTCATATTCATCCACACCACGATAAGAACATGCAAGATTATACCATGCAAATTCGTTATACGGATTGATGTCTATTAATTCTTTATGGAAAGGAATGCTTTCTTCATATCTGTCTGTAATCTCTACACAATAATTAAATCTGTTTAATGCCTCTTCATTGTTCGGGTCAACCTTCAAACATGCCACCAGACATTCATATACTTCAAAATATTTTTCCCAGTCTTCATACACATCACAAAGCTGCAGGTAAATATCTGTCAGGTCGTCTTTCTCTGAAGTTTCCAGTAATTTATATAAAATATCTACCGCTTCTTTATAACGCGACTGGAAAGTATAAACTTCCGCTCTTAATAAAAATATACCAATTTCAGAACTGTCATACAGCTCTGCTTTTTCCAAAGTTTCCAGAGAAAGATCTAATTGCTTTAACTCAAAATAAACCTGAGCTTTTTTTATAAGTAAAATAGAAGAATACGGGTGTTGCTGTAATGATTTTTCTACAACAACCATTGCGTGTTCAAACTGTCCTTTTTCTTCATAATATTCAATGATGGCTTCATAGTCGTCCTGATCGAAAAATGGAGTGTTGTCATTCTTTACAGATTGTTCGTACTGAGCTACCAGTTCTGAAACATTAATGTCATCGTCATTGTCGTTATCAAAATCGAAATTACTCATAGGCTTTAATTTTGTAGAATATGTGTATCGCTATTTCAAAGTTAATACTTAATATTGTATTACAATTTAAGACAAAAATTAATTGTTAAACATGAAATTATCCTTATTACTTATTAACATCTTTGTATTATTAATATACTCAATCGGTTATACACAAGATTCTATTGTTTTAAACAATAATCAGGCAAAAGAAGTTCATTTTAAAAGATTGAATAATATACAAAAGAATTATTTACAATGGGTTGACAAGAAAAACCGTGAGTTTCCTTTTGGTGTACCAATCGTTGCGTATAATAAATACGATGGTGTTCAAATCGGAGCTGCATTGATTAATTTAAAACAACCAGTTAAACATGTTGACTTCACAGCAACTTTATTATATGGTATTAAATCAAAGAGAGTAAACGGCACGGCAAATGTTGACTATTATATCAAGCCTAAAAAGAAAGTTGTTTCTCTGATAAAACCCGGCGTTAAATTTCAGTCTTTTACCTATTATGATAATCCAAAGCCATTAAAATATTATGCGGTTCATCCCGAAATTGTTTTAACGCTGAATCACAGAACAGAAAAATTGGAAAAACTTGAACATCAGTTATCGTTCACTGCTCATATCATTCTGCAAAAAAGCCTGGCGTATTATCCTGTTGACAGTATATCTTATGGATTAAAAGATACGCTGACACATTACTATGTCAACGTTCTAAAGTATACATTTAAAAGAAACGACAAGAATTTTCCGTTTACTGCATCTTTATCTTTTGAGCAAGCTACCAATTTTGTAAAAACATCTTTTGAGGCAAACGCTTTTATTCGTTATCAGTTAAAAGATTATAATACAGGTGTACATTTCAGAATGTTTGTTGGCGGATTTTTATGGAGAAAAATAAAGAAACCAAATGCAGGTTATTCTTTGCCCGGGTTTAATTATAATCTTACCGGAACTACCGGCGAGAATAACTATAAGTTTGATCAGTATTATTTTGGTAGAAATGAGAACGAAGATTTTGTTGCAAACCAGATTACTAAAAATGACGGTTTCTTTAAAACTGTTGCACCCTTACAATCTCCTTCCATAGGACAAACAGGGAATTTTATTTTCGCATTGAATACTACTATTGATTTTCCAATTAAATATGTGCCGTTAAAACTATTTTTCGATATTGGTTTTACGCAGGATAACATTGTGAATGCAAACACACCGCCGGCTATAAAACAATTTGCATATGAAGGTGGTTTTATGTTTAGTTTTCTGGATGAAGGCTTTGAGGTTTATTTTCCTCTTTTTTACAGCAAAGAATTTAAATCTTATTACAAATCCAATGCTCCGAAATTCGGACAGCGCATCTCGTTTTTATTAGACTTACACAAGTTAGAACTACATAAGAAAATACGTGATATGACATTTCAATGAGGATATTGACTTCATAATAAATGACGACAAGAAATTCTATCTACACCATTAAAATAACAAACAATAGATACTATTTTAATAAATAAGAAGTCCCGATAATATCGGGACTTCTTTGTAGTTGAATTTTTATGTTTCTAGCATTTCTACCATACAAAGCTATGACATAACAATTGCGTAACACTTGACACATATCAAGAAGATTTAACTCATGTCATTCCTTGATAAAAATCAACGTTTAGATTGTTTTTTTTATAAAAAAAGATTTAAAAAGAAGTACAATACCAGTTAATGGTAATATCCCCGTAATAATTTCTACTACAAATATTTTTTATTTTCTGCTGATTGGAAAAGTCATGCAGTGTGGGCCGCCGCGCGCGCGCGATAATTCTGCAGATGGAATCGTGATGATTGTTTTATTCAAATCGTCTAATGTATGTTTTTCAGATAAAATTGTACTTGCTGAAACAATGGCAAAACCTTGTTCTTTGAATGCATTCAATGTTTTTAAATTTCGTTCGTAACAATATGCAACTCCCGGTTTTATAGTTACAAAATTACAACCGTCTGTCCACTGCTCACGTTGTGCAAATGGTGAAATACCGGCACCGCAGGAGATGAAATTCATGTTCGGATAAATTTCTTTTATTAAATCTTTTAACTTAGAATGAAGGATAGCGCGTGCATTATCTTTTGCATATGTAATGATGTCCACTTTATCATTTTTCTCAAACATTAAGGGTGCAAACCCAACACAGGTTTCTTCATCAATGATTGTGAAGATAGTATCTAAATGCATGCAGTAACGCTCTGCAGGTAATTCAACAATCGTAATAAAATCAACGACATCTTTTTCAAACAAATAAGTTTTCAATTCAAAAATGGCATCCAGAGAAGTACGTTCGCTTTCGCCAATTAATAGATGTCTTGGATGAATCAGCATGATATCTCCTCCTTCTATAGAGATTCCGGAATCTGCTTCTAAATTTTCATCAATACAGAAATCAAACGTCTTATCTTTAAAAGAAGCAAAAACAGGATGATATTTTACAATGAATTTAGTTAGGAAATTTTCTCTTCTTCTTGCATTTTTATTTGCTTTACAAACTACCAGATGGTCATTGATAACGCATCCGACATCACGTGTAAAAACTAAATTAGGTAATGGCTTTATAACGCTTTCATCTGTTTCAGGATGTACACCTGAAATTAGTGTTTGTGCCAACAGTTCCGGCTGGATTTGTTTCAGCAATTCATATTTCCCTAAACTCAAATCTTCATTGTCATAAATGTATTCCAGTAATTCTGTTCTGACAGCTTCATCTTCCAAGATATCTTTTAACAACTGCTGAATATCACATACATTATCATCACCTAAAAGCATGCGCAAGGTTTGTGTAAACTCGCGATGCTCTTCAATCATTCTCGGTAAAAAAACAATATCATCGTACAATAATTCTTCTGCAATCTCAGGAGAAACATGATCAATACCATTATCCGGTTCGTGAACAATTACTTTCGTCAGAGTTTGTATTTCGGAATTGATTTCCATATAAAAGTCGTGAGTGTAAAGTTGTAAATAATAAGTAATTATAATACCAAGACAAAGATATGAAAGTATATTTGCAAACTAAAATCTTGTCAACTGTAAACTTACATCTTTAATCTGCATTCCATTCTTACGGGTTGGTGATCTGAATATTCAAAACCATTCGGTTGTCCTTTCACATTAATCAGCTCAATATTTGGCGACAATAAAAAGAAATCGATAACTGTTGTATAAGTTTTTCCTGCTTCGTAAGGAAAATCTACCTTTCTATTTGATGGTGTATTTCCGTCAAAAGCAAATGTCCAGTCAGAATCTACAAAATCTTTAGGAACCGGCATTTCTTCATAATCGCTTTTTTCTTTTAACGGTTCATAACCCGGCGGAATCTGGTTCCAGTCGCCGCCAACCACTACATAATTTCCTTTTGCATATTCATCTACAATATACTTTTTAAAATATGCCATTTCTTGTTTTTTCAAGGTACCGCCATCATAAGCTGAATTATGTGTATTGATGACAATCAATTGTTTTCCATTTTTCAAAATGAAATGATGTTTTACAAAACATCTGTCTAAAAAAAACAAACCTTTTGGCCATGAAAAATTAGATGGAAATGCATACTTAATTGGCGTACCGGCATCATGATATCTATAAAACGTACCGATGCCGCCTAATACTTTTCCCATTGGTTCTGTAAATGGCTTAGGTACATATTTCACATCATAATTTTTACCAAATACTGCTTTAAAATTTTCTAATGTTTCAAATGCTTTTTGAAACTGGTCAATATGATAACTGCGTTTTGAATCTCTGTCAATTTCCTGAATATTTATAAAATCAGCATCTGCTTTCCATTTCTTTATCGTTTCGATAAACCCGTTAAAATTCTTTTCGGATAATTCTTTAGATGGCCGCACCATTTTCCCCCCATCATAAAAGAAATCAGATTCTTTTCCAAGACCGCAGTAACCAATATTCCAGTCATAAAATATCAATGTATCTTTATCTAAATCAGGCAATTTGTTTTTCGGTTCCAGTGCCTGTGTTTCTTCTTCTGCCTTTGGTTTGTAATCATTGAATTGCGCATAAATAATTACACCTATTAAATAAACAGCCGATAAAATAAGTATAGCAAGTATAATTTTCAGAAATAAAAGCATCGTCTTTTTCATTTGAGATATTTTATAAACAGATAAAATTACTAATAGACAAACCTGACTGCCCTGCATATACCACCCTGCCGACAGATCGGGTAGGCAGGCTATAGGCAGATAGTCTAATCCTTTATGCAACGAATAGACATGCCATTTGCCTTACTTCCTGTGGCGGTTTCATATGCAGAACTTTCGTTGTAATCCAATTCGTTGTACCAAGCTTTGTTTATAGTGTATTCCGTAGAACTCCAACAGAAGCAGCTGGTGCCACTGTAGTAATATGTCCCTGCGTAGTTTCGAAAACCACCCGGAAGGCCTGTAAAACTACTGCTATTTGTGTTTATGATTCCTGTATAAGGAGTCCACAAACTACTCGTAGATTTCATTTTATCACCCGCGAGGCTTGCGCCCCCTAAGTAGGTAGTTAGCGTTGTCCATTCTGAATCAGCGGGTACATGCCAGCCAGCTGGGGCTAATTTCCCCGTGTTAACCGCATACCAGTTATATAACTTGCCATAAGTAG
The DNA here is from genome assembly GCA_043757615.1 of Sphingobacteriales bacterium. Lineage (GTDB taxonomy): Bacteria > Bacteroidota > Bacteroidia > Chitinophagales > JADIYW01 > JADJSS01. Next base: position 16,812 of record JAYVPA010000105.1, read on the forward strand.
AATTATTTGTTGCATTGTCATTATAAATAGAATATGCTCCTGTCGTAGTAGCTTGCCATGCGGCATCATTTAAACCCGTCGGAATGGTTGTGTTATCTTTGTATTTGCTTGTCTTCAGGTTTTCTTTCGTCCAACATTGCCCGCCAATACTCACTGTATTATATACATTGCCGTCCGCATCTTTTATGGTAGATACTCCACACACAAAAGATGTTTCAAAACTGACATCATTACCATAACCAGTGTTACTACTGTTCATGGCATACGCCCGTACATGATATATGGTAGATGGTATAAGTCCGGCAAGAGCACTGACAAAACTGCCCGTTCCGCTGCCATTTGTGGTTTTACTGTCTGCTGTAGTTGGGTTTGCACTGGTGCTCCAACACACCCCTCGTGCCGTTATTGCATCACCTCCATCTGAAGATATATTACCGCCCCCATTCGCTGTGATGCCGGTAATACTGGTGATGGTTGTAGTGGTCAATACAGGAGGTGCTGAGTTTGTGGTTTTAGCACAAGAATAAATCAATAGCGTACTAACGGCAACTATTAATCCGTATAATTTTTGATTTTTCATTATGGTTCTTTTCTTGATGGAAATTATGTTAGTTTAATAAAGATATCTTTATTTCTGAAATATTTGAGTAAATTTGGTTTTTACTTTTTTATTTAAAATCAAATAAATGAAAAATACAATACTGAACTGGAAATCAAATGATGGTATAGATATTTTCGGTCAAAAATGGGAAAGTGAAACAACTGCTGCAAAAGCTGTTATATGTCTTGTGCACGGCTTTGGAGAACACAGTTCGCGCTATGAACATGTAGCACAATTTTTTACGGATAATAATTATGCAGTAATAGCGTATGATGCACGCGGTCATGGTCGCTCAGGTGGCAAAAGAGGTCATTTTGTTTCTTATGATGAATTTCTGAATGACGTAGATAATTTACTAAAACAAGCAGATACCAACTTTCCCAATCTTCCTAAAATTCTATACGGCCATAGTATGGGAGGACAAGTGGTGGCAAATTTTGCTATTAAGCGAAACCCTAAAGTGGCCGGAATTATATTATCATCGCCATTCTTTAAACCAGGATTCGCACCACCTGCTATTAAATTAGCCGCAGGAAGATTAATGCGAAATCTGATTCCATCATTTTCTTTACCGTCCGGCTTGGATGTAAATGCCATTTCAAGAGACAAAGAAGTGGTAAAAAAATACTCGAATGACCCATTGGTATTTGACAGTATTTCATCTAAAATGGGAATTGAATTGATTGAATTTGGTGAAGAAGCAGTAAAAAATGCACATACGTTAAAACTTCCGACATTACTCTTCCATGGCACTGCTGATAAATTAACCTCATTTGATGAAAGCAAAAAATTTGTTGCCAATGCAGGCAATAATGTGACATTTATAGAATATAAAGGATTATATCATGAATGTCATAATGAGCCTGAAAAGGCGGAAGTATTCCAAAATATTCTCAAATGGTGTAATAATTTAATTGGATAAATGTTGGATTATTCAAATTTTATACCTTATTTTTGTATATCTATAGTTCTTTTTAAGTTTTCTTGTCATAATGTTATTACTAAAATGTTCATTTGATTTGAGTTTTAAAAAGTTTGTAGTTTTTTTTAAATTTAATAAATAATAAAAATGAACATTTTTGTAGCAAACATTGAAAGAAAAGTTACTGACGAGCAACTTCAAGAGTTATTCCAGCAGTACGGAGAAATCGCTTCTCTAAAATTAATCAGAGACAGAGACACTGGCGTTAGCAAAGGCTATGCGTTTGTGGAAATGGCAAATGATGACGAAGCACAAAAAGCTATTGATGCTTTAAACGAATTCGATTTAGAAGGCAGAGCATTAGCTGTAAACGAAGCACGTCCTAAGACTGAGTACAAAAAATCCGGCGGAAGCGGCGGTGGTGGTGGTGGCTATAAAGGCGGCGGCGGTGGCGGCGGCTATAAAGGCGGTGGCAGCGGCGGTGGCGGTGGCTACAACAAAGGTGGCTACGGCGGCGGCGGAAGCGGAAGTGGTGACGGTGGTTACAAAAAAAGATATTAATCTTAACTTCTTATCAGATATAAAGCCTTCGAGAAATCGGAGGCTTTTTTTTATTTACACTACTAATATTAAAAACAAATTGTACATCGTAAATTGTACTTTACAAATTCTCTCATGCCATCCAATTCATTTATAGAAAAATTATTAGTTCGCTTAAAAAGCGGAGATGCAAGAAGTATTCATTTAAATGCGTTGCCGGGAAATTTTGCACGGCTGGATATTTATGATTTGATGAACATCGAACCGAGTTTGCATTTAAAGTTTTTAGAAAATTTACTAACCAAAAAAGAATTCAAATTTTCCATTACAATTGAGCCGAGCTTATTAAATACAAAGCTTGCAGATGACAAGAAAATCATTCAAAAAATCATCAAACGTTTAAATCATTTAGATTACCAGGAAAAAGAAGAATTTGCAGAACATGGTTATCATTCTTTTGGATTCGGCTATCCCCTATTAATCAAACGCGATCCGAATAATCCCGACAGAATCCTGAAGGCTCCGTTATTAATCTGGTATCTCAATATAGAAAAAGATTCCCGCAAAAATAATACCTGGACAATTACAAGAGATGAACAACATCCTCTGATTTTTAATGAATTGCTGCAATCTCATTTTGAAAGTATTGAAAAAATAAAAACGGATGATTTAGAAAATCTGATAGAAGAAGATTTTGTAAATGAGCCGCAGCTGAATGAGTTTTGTGAAAAGCTCTTAAAAAAATTAAATATTCCATTTGATGTAGCAAACAATATAGCAACCCTCTTGCCATGTACGAATAAAGAAACAATTGAAAATGTAACAAAAGAAACAGCATGGATTCGCTGGAGCGGCGTGTTTGGCTTGTATAAAATGCAAAAGCAAGCCATCATAAAAGATGTAGAAAACTTAATGGAGAATCAGGATGAAGAAATTAAGAATCAGGATGAAAATTCAATTACCTATTTTGATGGTGAAATATTGTCACCTATTGCATTAGACCCGAGTCAGGAAAATGTACTGCAACAATTAAAAGAAAGCAACACAGTAATTATTCAGGGACCGCCGGGAACAGGAAAAAGCCAATCATTGACTGCAGTTATAACGCAGGCATTAATCAACAAACAGAAAGTACTTGTAGTATGTGAAAAGCGCACTGCAATGGAAGTGTTATATAACAATCTGAAAAAAGAAAATCTGCAGCACTTGTGTGTAATGATTGAAGATGTATACAGCGACAGAAAAAATATTGTTGAAAACGTGCGGGATATTATTGAAAATACAGAACAACAGCAAACGCGTTTCAGAACAAATGAATATGAACTGATTCGCTCAAAATTTTTGTCGTTGCAGGAAGAAATAAATCACCGGATAAATTTTACGAATACGGAAGTTTTCGGTGATGACAACTGGATTGAATTATTAAGCAGAAGTCATGAACTCAATCAGAATACAGACATTTTAAACAAATCAAATTCAATCAATAAAAATGTTCGCAATAGTGATTATGCATTTACTTACGAAGAATTTCTTTTTATATCTGAAAAAATAAAAGAAGCGAATGAGTTGTTCCTGAAAATGGATAAGAGTGCTTTTATTTTTGATTCTATCAGCAAACATTATTTTACTCAAAATAATCATGAAAGTATAGAACGCGATATAACTACTATTCAGGATACAACTGCAATATTGCTGACATGTTTTATTGAACCAAACTTAAAAGAGTTTGGAAATAATTATGACAAGCAACAAGGATTCACAGCGACAAAAGTATCTTTCTTATCTTACTTTAGTTCAAAATATAAAAAGATAACTACAGCCAAAGAAGAAACAAAATCCGAACTAACGGTAGTACTTACTTTATTAGAGGAAAATAAAATTATTGTGTCTGATTTATCTGTAAGTGACATGGCTGAAACGATTAGTAATGCTATACCAAAAATAGAAAAAATAAACATTGGCATCCAAAGGTATATGCTGCAAATTGCAAACCTTTCAGCTTATTTTCAATTCAAAAAATATCTTTTACAACAAGAGTCTAAAATACAAGCTATTATTCATGCATTGATTAAAACAGAGAGCAACGACTGGCTTCCTATTTTCACAACTTATTATTTGAATCAGACAATTCTAAAAACTGCTTTTGAAAATGGCATTAAAGATGATACGCAGCAATTATATGATGACTTACGACAAACAGATATTTTATTTAAACAGAAACTCAGTGAAAAAATAAGTTTCGTCTGGCAGGAAACCATACAAAACACTATTAAAACAAAAGACCTGACTGAAATAAAATATTTATACAACCAACGCAAGAATAAACAATTCTCTTCCAAAAACTCTTTACGCAAAATTATTCACCAGGATTTTGACTTTTTTACAACACTGTTTCCGGTTATGATGGTAAATCCAACAGTTTGTACGTCTATTCTGCCGTTGCAGGAAAATCTGTTTGATTTTATTATTCTGGATGAAGCGAGTCAATTAAGATTAGAAGATACATACTCTTCTTTATTACGCGGAAAAACAAAAGTGATTTCCGGTGACAAACACCAGATGCCACCCAGTAATTTCTTTGGCAACGATGTTATTTTCTGGAATGAAAATGAAGATGAAAATAATGCGGAAGATTTTCTCGCTGAAAGCAAATCCTTATTAGAATATGCGGATGATGCAAATTATAAGAGTTCTTATCTTGACTATCATTACCGTTCATTGCATCCTGACTTAATTCAGTTTTCTAATTATGCATTTTATCAATCGCGTTTAATTCCACTTCCTGAGAAACAGCCGTATCAGGCAATTCATTATGCGAACGTGGAAGGCATTTATAAAGATGGCACAAATGTTACAGAAGCTGATGAAATCGTCAAACTGATATATTCTATTGAAAAAACAAATAATGAATATCCGGGAATAGGTATCGCAACGTTTAATATTTTTCAGCGGAATTTAATTTTTGATAAATTATATGAACAGGCTTATGCTGACAAACAAAAGAATGAACAGCTGCAGGCATTATTAAATAAAGGCTTGTTTGTAAAAAACCTGGAAAACATACAAGGTGATGAACGTGACATCATGATACTATCTACGACTTTTGGAAAAGATGAAGATGGAAAATTCCGTCAATTCTTCGGTCCGCTTACACAAGAAAAAGGTTATCAGTTATTAAATGTAATTATTACACGCGCAAAACATTCCTTGTATGTTTTTACTTCTGTACCCGAGCAAGTGTTTATGCAGTTTGAAACAGAATTATTACAAAAAGGGAATACGGGAAAAAGCATTTTCTATGCATACCTGGCTTATGTAAAAGCTTGTTCTGAAAACAACGAACAACAGGATGAATTTATTAAAACAACTTTGCAAAAAAATAACAAACAACATTCTTCAGGTAAAAAAAGTGAGCAACAGGCTATTTTAAAGAATCAGTTATTTACAATATTACAAAAACAATTAGGTGATAAGGTGCAGCGAAATTACCAACTGGGCGGTTTCATGTTGGATATTGTATTGATCAAAAATAATCAGCCTCACGTTTCTATTGATTTTGAAAATACACAAAACTATCATGCAGAAGTCGCTTACAGAATAAAATTACATCAGCAAAAGATGGTAGAAAATTACGGCATTAAAACGTATAATCTCTGGTCATACAATTGGTGGAAAGACAGCGACAAAGAAACGGAAAGTATCATGCATATCTATTAATAATTATAATAAAAATGCTCTCCGTGGAGAGCATTTTTATTATAGATTTATTTATTCTTAGAATTTGAAAGAGAAACCAACTTTTGCTACTGACATCTCTAACCAACCAACTTCTGCCATTATACCTAGATTTTTTGTAAAGTAATAACGTACACCTAAACCGCCACCGGCAGTAGCACCCGCGTAAGTTCCGCCACCTTTTGGAATAGCAATAAGTGCACCAACGTGGAAAGGGAAATAAAAGTCTAATTTACCCGGATCAA
>JAYVPA010000106.1:0-6022 GCA_043757615.1 Sphingobacteriales bacterium
GCTGTGCCTAATACAGTCAAATATTCCGGTTCAGGAAATCAAAATATAAAAACACCCTCTTCTTCTACTTATTATAATTTAAATCTTTCGAGTAGCAGCACTGGAGTAAAATCGTTGCAGGCAGCATTAACCGTGAGTGGTGATTTGCAAATTTCGACTGGTGCACAATTGGATGCGGTTGCAAGTGGCAACACCATTACTTTATCGGGAAACTGGACCAATAGCAGCACAAATGGAACACCTTTTAGCCCAAGCACGAGCATTGTTTATTTTAGTGGTACCTCACTAATTTCGGGTACTGGCATTACAAGTTTTTATAATGTGAATATTACGACAGCAGGCACACTTACTGGGAATAGCAGTACCGGTAAAGTATTAGTTACCGGCAACTGGCAAAATGATGGCATCTTTAGCCATAATAGTGGGGATATTACCTTTAACGGAACTTCTACTATCAGCGGTACTTCCATAACGGCCTTTAATACTATAATTGTTAATGCTACTAAAACATTAACACTTCATGCCACGGAAACTGATTTTAGAGGTGATTTAACAAGCAATGGAACGTTGAATCATAATAGTGGTTTGGCTGCCTTAACAGGAGTTGGTACTACACAAAACATTAACGGCAGTACAAGTGCATTAACATTTTATCAATTAGAAGTTGATAATCCTTCCGGCACTATTTTATTGGCAAGACCAATAACCATTAATAGTACCTTGACACTTACAAATGGTAACATAACAACTGATGCAACTAATCTTTTATCACTGATAGCAGGTTCTTCTATTGTTTCGGGTTCTTCTTCTTCATTTGTGAAAGGGCCGATGAAAAAAACGGGTAACACTTCCTTTATATTTCCTGTTGGGAAAAGCAGCACTTATGCACCGATCACTATAGGAGCTCCATCTTTAAGTACGGATCATTTTACAGCCGAATATTTTAACAGTGATCCTAATTCATCGTACAGCCGAACACTAAAGGATGCATCTCTTGACCACTTAAGCAAAGCTGAATACTGGGTACTTAGCCGTACAGGCGGCAGTTCAACTGTTGCATCGACGTTAAGTTGGGGCTCAGGAAGAAGTGGAGGGGTTTATACTTTGGCTGATTTGCGTGTTGCAAGTTGGAACGGAAGTAGTTGGAAAGATCTCGGAAATGGAGGAACTACAGGAGATTCGACTTCCGGAACAGTGTTCAACTCAAGTTCAGTTACAACCTATAGTGCATTTACCCTTGCTTCATCTACTTCTGCCAATCCATTGCCAATAGCTTTGACAAGTTTTGATGCAGTACCAATGGGAAATCAAGTTCATCTTTCATGGACTACTGAATCTGAAATTAACAACGATTACTTTACTATTGAAAGATCAATGAATGGAATAACGTTTAATGAACTCGCTAAGATTGATGCCGCATTCAATAGTTACAGCTTGATAAATTATAAAACAACGGATGAACATCCATTTATAGGAACATCCTATTATCGCTTAAAGCAAACAGATTTCAACGGCCAAAGTGAAATCTTTAAACCGGTTGCCATTTTTATGGAGGATAAGAAAATTGGAATTAATGATATCATTATTTTCCCAAATCCATTTGGGGAAGCGTTTACAATTAGGCTTGATTCAGATTTAAACGAAGAGCTTGAATTAAAAATTTTAAATACAAATTGTGTAAATATTTATACTGAAAAACTTCCTATTGAAAAAGGTAATAATGAGCTTCATTTCAAAACTCCGGAAAATCTTAAGGCAGGCATTTATCTTATCCAATTTACTGATAAAAACGGAATATTATTTTTATCCAAAATGATCTGCAGACATTGAAAGGCATCTCAGCTATTATCTGCTCTAGAGTGTATATATTACTTAAATGATGTTAGTTTCATAATTGATTCTGACGAAAATGCACAAAAGAATTTTGAAGGAAGTTATTTTTATAGATTTAGATAAACTGACAAGTAATTAAAAACCTTATAACTTTTATTTTGCCAACAATTTCCTTTGAGTTTTATAGTGCACAAGCAATTCAAAATACAATCAAGCAACTACAAGGAACATGGGTTTGACGAACAAAAAATTAAAATGAAGAAATTGTCACTACGCAACATTTCACCATTATTTATTTTGACCATCTTTGGAATTATATTTTATTAATTTGAAATTGCGATAATACTTTTATCAGAAGATAAAAGTGAACTTGCAACTGACCAACTTTTAATGAATAGTTGTATAAGGTTCGGCAATGTATTATTTGCTATCCTTCGCAAAATAAAATGATAAGTAATTCCACACAATAGCCAACGATTCGTTGATACTCATTTTATTTTGTCCCAACGCTCCCTTGCTTTGCGGACAATTTTTCAGCAATTGCAGAAAATACCAACCGTTCCAAAAAGTTGAAAGTAGCTGTCTCATTTGTAATATCTCTAAAATCTGTTAGAGATGGAAGATATTTCATAAAGAAATTTTGGGTATGTGACATTTCAAGAATCGTGCTTGCCAATGACCTTGGAAATTTATATTTAGGATTGCACTCTATAATAACAGAAGCAATTCGGGCGCACAAATCTTTATATGGTTTAAATAAGCGATGCTTATTATCTTCCGTTACATGCCTAGTAAGATAAGCTTTCGCCCCTTCTCTCATTACAATCTCATACAACAACCTTTCGTCAACATGTTCGGTTGTTGAATCATCTTGAACCTGTGTAGCAAGTATCTGGATAATTTTTTTTAATTTTTTTTTCGGCTCATTTATATTATTCGTATGAAACAAAACTTTGTATTCCTGCCAACTCCAATACCACGAAACAATATACATCAACAAGCGATGTTTGTTTTCAAAATACCGGTAAACAACTGCTTCGGTAGTTACTGCCGCAATTGCGAGTTTCTTAAATGTGAACGCTTCAAAGCCATACTTGTTAATAAGGAGAATGGAATGCTTTATAATTTTTTTACCTGTCTCCGACTCTTCCGGGTTTCGCAAAAACAAGTGCTCATTCATTTTTATTTTAACCGATAATTTCATTAGTTGATTGATTAAGGAGGCAAAGGTAATATTTTAAAAAAGATAGTAATGCTATCTTTATAAATATATTTACTATCTTTGTTCAGAAGTAAAAAATAACGAATGACAACCGACATTACATTCTGGATTTTATTTATCCTTTTTATTCTGCTCATGCTGGGGATTGACCTGGGTATATTCCATCGCAAGGCACATTCCGTTTCCTTTAAGGAATCATTGCTATGGACAATGGTTTGGATGGGACTTGCAATGCTTTTCAATGCACTCATTTATTTTTGGAAAGGACCAGATAAAGCCCTTGAATTTTTGACTGGCTACCTGATTGAATTATCTTTAAGCGTCGACAATCTTTTTGTTTTTATTTTAATATTCGGCTATTTCCACGTTGCTTCCCAGTATCAGCACCGAATTCTTTTTTGGGGCATACTCGGTGCATTAATTCTTAGAGTTATTTTCATTTTTGCAGGTGCTGCTCTGCTATTAAAATTCCATTGGATGATTTATTTGTTTGGAGGAATTTTAATTCTCTCTGGCTATAAAATGTTCTTTCAGAAAGATAAAAAGGTTGATCCTGAAAAAAACCCTGTTCTTCGCTTATTCAAAAGATACTTTCCTGTTACTAACCAATCAGAAGGCAGTAAGTTTTTTGTAAAACAAAACAACAAATGGTTTGCAACGCCATTATTCTTAGTGTTGCTCATCGTAGAAACCACAGATGTAATTTTTGCAATTGATTCAGTGCCTGCAATTCTAGCGATAACAACCGACACATTTATCGTATTTACATCAAACGCTTTTGCCATCCTTGGTTTGCGCTCCCTCTTTTTTGCACTTGCCGGGATCATAAATGTATTCCGCTTCCTGCATTTCGGTCTTGCAACCATTTTAATTTTCATCGGCTTGAAAATGGTGCTTGCTGATGTTTACAAATTCCCGATTGAAGTTGCACTATTTAGTGTTGTCGGAATTTTAATCACAAGTATTATTGCTTCATTAGTTTTCAAACCAGTAAAAATAAATACAATCAATAAAAAATAAACATGAATAACATTTCGGATTTTTTTAATTTGCTTCTTGATTCAGAAAAGCTAATTGCGTATGGAGGTCTAACGCTTGTACTTCTGATTATTTTTATTGAAACAGGATTGTTTTTCGGTTTCTTTTTTCCGGGTGATGCCCTTTTATTTTCTACTGGATTGTTGTGCGGAACGAAACACCTTGATGTAAATATTTTTCTCTTACTGTTGTCAGTAACCGCAGCGGCTGTATTAGGAAATGTAGTCGGATTTGTTTCAGGAAAATATTTCGGAAAAAAATTATTTGCAAAAAAAAATTCATTTTTCTTTAAAAAAAAACATCTTGAAAAAACAAAAATATTCTATCATAAATACGGAGGAGTATCACTAATTGCCGGACGGTTTCTGCCTATTGTAAGAACATTTGCACCAATACTTGCCGGTAGTATAGACATGAACTTTTGGAAATTTAATACCTATAACGTTATAGGTGCATTCATGTGGGTTTGGACATTAATACCTATCGGATATTTTCTCGGCAGTCAGTTTCCAGGACTAATTCACCATATTGAATATTTTATTTTGGCATTGATAATTATCCCTGGTATTATTATGATAAGAGGTTATTTTAAATTAAAAAACATTTCGTAAATTCTTTAAAATGAAAACTATGAACAACAAAGTTGAAACCGTATTTGAAAGATTAATCTTTGCAAGCAGATGGCTGCAAGCACCGCTATATGCAGGGCTTATTGTTGGTGGTGTGTTGTACGCTTACAAATTTATTATTGAATTGATACACTTATGCATAAACATCAATGAAATTACTGAAACAGTCCTTATGCTTGGAGTACTTACTCTAGTTGACATTACAATGGTTGCCAATCTTCTCATTATGGTAATTATTGGAGGATACTCAACTTTTGTAAGCCGAATGGATATTGACAAACACGAAGACAAACCCGAATGGTTACAGAAAATTGATGCCGGAACATTAAAAATAAAATTGTCTGGCTCGCTGGTAGGTGTTTCGGGAATACATTTATTACAGGTCTTTATAAATATTAAAAGCCATGAATCCGAAGAAATTATGTGGCAGGTAATAATTCATGTTGTCTTTTTACTCTCATCCATCATGCTTGCATATTCTGAAAAGCTTTTGCATCAGAAACATTCATAATTAAATCTCACAAGACAAATACAAAATTATAAATGATTAAAAAAACAGTAATAGCACTACTATTTATAACTTACTTTCATTTAGCAGAGGCACAAACAACGCCTTTACATTTGCACACGGACAATAACAATGCATGGTTCATGTATTTTGGCAATCATAAAATCAATGAAAAATGGGGCATTCATTTAGAAGCACAATTAAGAAGGAACAATTTTATTAGCAAGCCACAACAATTATTATTAAGGTCTGGAATAAATTATTATTTCAATAATCAGGTTTTTGTAACAGCAGGTTATTGTTTTGTGGAAACCTATCCTTATGGTGAATTCCCAGCCAAATCCTCATTTCCAGAAAATCGTTTATGGGAACAGTTGCAAATAAAAACGCAATTAAACCGAGTTGAATGGGTGAGCAGATTTCGCTTGGAACAACGATTTTCTAACTTCCCTATATTAAATACGACATTATCTATTTATGAACCCGGTGATGCAGTTTATACAAATAGATTTCGTTTACTCAATCGATTTTCTATTCCATTTAAAGGCGAAAGTATTGTTGACAAATCATTGTATGCAACGGTTTACGATGAGTTTTTTATCAACTTCGGAAAAAATGTTGCAACTAATTTCTTAGACCAAAACAGAGCGTATGCAGCAATCGGATATAAAATTCCAAAGGTTGGTAGATTAGAAGTTGGCTATATGTATCAAACTATTTTTAAAGGCGATGGAATAAAAATCGAAAACAATCACACCATACAAATTGGGATAAGTTCAAACATTGATTTTT
>JAYVPA010000107.1:0-5978 GCA_043757615.1 Sphingobacteriales bacterium
GCTACCCCAAAACTACCAACCAAATAAGAATCTTCACCATAACTTTCCTGTGCTCTGCCATTCGATGGATGCCTCAACAGATTAATACATGGCGCACCAATCAAATTTGCGCCTATATATTTCGCTTCCTCTGCCATTGCAGAACCCACTTCTTTTTCCAGTTCTACATTCCATGTTGCTGCTCTGGTAATGGAAGATGGAAAGTTTGTTTGCGGATGGGTTGTCACACCACGCGGACCATCTGTAAAGATTAAATCCGGCAGATTTTTGATTCTCAGATTGCTCATATCGGCATTGGATAAATGCCCTTTGAATACAAATGACAATCCTGTTTTTAATTTGAAGTGTTTATTTCCGGCAATCAGTTTTATTTTATCTTTTAAAGATAAGTTTCGAATGGTTTGTTGCGCAGCTATTTTAGCAAATTCAACAGCAGCGGTATCCTGAAACGGATTTTTATATTGTGCGAGTACTAACATCGGAATAAGCAGGATAAAAAATATCAGTTGAATTAATTTCAAGTATTTCTTTTTTATAAAGATAAAAAGAATGCGAAGTATTCACGAACACTAATAAAACTATATTTTGAGTTAAATAAAAAAGCTGCCTTAAAAGGCAGCCCGTTCTGAATGTTATGTAAACCAAATAAATAAAAAACCTCGTACTGTTTAATAATACGTATAAGCTGTTATTGTTTGTGTTGTTCCTTTAACAGCTGTTCGTTGAATAGTTCTTTGCTCTGCGTCATATATATAAGTATAATTGATAGTTTCAGTATTTTTAGTTTCTGATTTCAGTACATTTACCGAACTTTTCCCTAAAAATAATTTACCAAAATTCTTATTTCCGATGCTGCTTATCCTATCTGAGTAATAAGTATAAGTTGTAATTAAATCGAACTCCCCGCCGCCAAATGAAAAACCTTTTCCGGTAATTTTTGTAACATTTTTACTGTCATTTAAAACCTGTTCAGTGGTGCTGTAATCAGTAATTTCAAAATCCTGCGCAATTACAAAACCAATTGCGTCATATTTATAAGACTGTGACTGGCAGGTGCTTGTTGTACCTGAATAAAATCCATTATCATTTAAATTTAATATGCTTGGATTAGATGTACAGTTGAGTCTGATTATATCACCCGGAAGTGTATCAACCAGTTTATGAATTGCTTCTTCACTGTGGTATTCAGAAATTATACCATTACTATAAGTAAACTCATGATAATAAGATGGACTTGTTGAAGATGAAAATACTATTTTAGAAAGTCTGTTTTGATTGTCGTAAAAATAAGTTTCAGTATTATTTCCTTCGGTTTTGGTTTTTACAAGTGCATCAGCAGGGAATATGGCAGAAAGTTTTTCTTTCGTGCAACTTGTTAAAACAACAGAACTTATTACAAACAGCAATAAAAATTTACATTTAAACATAAAACCCACTATAAAATTCAAAAAAATAAAAAACCCCTATATCAAATTTAATAAAGATTGTGGATAAGTATAGCAATTTATTGGAATATCTTATTTATTAAATGAACTTTATTTTAAATATCTCTGATAATCACATGATTATGCTTTTATTTTATTAGGGAAATAATCGATATTTCCTCGTCTGTAGTCAAAAATGTATCTTTACAGCTACTTAATTATGAATGAAAGCGATAAATACGAGATAGTTATAGGACTCGAAGTGCATGTGCAGTTAAACACAAAAACGAAGATTTTTGCAAGTGACGAAGCAGACTTTGGTGCGGCTCCGAATACACATACAAGTCCGATTACTTTGGGCATGCCGGGCGTGTTACCGATGCTGAATAAAGAGGTACTGGAAAAAGCAATTAAGCTGGGTATTGCATTGAATTGTAAAATCAACGAAGAAAATCATTTTGACAGAAAAAATTATTTCTATGCTGATTTACCAAAAGGCTATCAGATTTCGCAGGATAAAAAACCGATTTGTATGGGAGGTTTTGTAGAAATAAATGTGAACGGTGCGCGGAAAAATATAGCATTGACGCGTATTCACATGGAAGAAGATGCAGGAAAAAATAATCATGAACTCGATGCAGATTTTTCGCTGATAGATTTAAACAGGGCAGGTGTTCCCCTATTGGAAATTGTTTCTGAACCGGATCTTCGCAGCAGCGATGAAGCTTATGCATATGTAACAGAACTAAGAAAGTTGGTCCGCTATTTAGAAATCTGCGACGGCAATATGGAAGAAGGTTCGATGCGTTGTGATGCCAATGTCTCTGTTCGTCTGAAAGGTGAAACCACCTACAGAAACCGTGTGGAAGTAAAAAATATGAACTCTATACGTAATGTAAAACGTGCGATTGATGTGGAAGTTAAACGCCAGATTGAAATTTATGAAACCGGCGGAACGATAGACCAGGAGACGCGTAGTTTTAATCAGGCAGATGCAACAAGCTTTTCTTTGCGAACAAAAGAAAATGCACATGATTACCGTTATTTTCCAGAACCGGATTTGCCGCCTGTTGTAATTACACAGCAGACTATCTCCCAAATAAAAGCAGCGATGCCGCAATTGCCAAAAGAATTGCAGGAGAAATTTATAAGTGAATATAAATTGTCATTGTATGATGCGCATGTTTTGACAGACGAAAGAGAAACCGCTTTGTATTTTTCAGAATTAATAAAATATACTAAAAATTATAAAGCAGCTGCAAATTGGGTGATTAATGAAGTTAAATCATTTGTGAACGAAAACAATATTCAACTTTCAGAGTTTAAAGTTAAACCGGAGCAGATTGCTGAAATCATTCAGTTGATAGATGAAAATATTATAAGTTCTTCAGGGGCAAAAAATATTTTCAAATCCTTTGCACACGGTAATGAAAAATCAGCTGTTGCAGTAGCGGAAGAATTAAATCTGCTGCAGTCTTCTGATACAGATGAATTGAATAATTGGATACAAAGTGTTTTAATAAAATATCCCGATAAAGTAAAAGAATATAAAAGTGGTAAGAAAGGGAATATCAATTTATTTATGGGTGAAGTGATGAAACTGTCACGCGGTGCTGCCGACCCGAAAGCTACAACTAAACTATTGGAAGAAAAATTAAGTGCTTAACAACCTCTCCCGACTTTGTCTTAGACAAAGCCACCCTCTCCAATTGGAGAGGGAAGTCTCGTCGAGGACAAGACAGGGTGAGGTGAAAAATAAAAAATTAACGATGAAAAAATTATTCTCTAAATCTATTCTTATTCTTTCGCTTTGCCTATTTTTATTGACTGCGTGCAAACATTTTAATGGATATAAAATAAGCGGAAATATAAAGAACGGAGAAAACGTAAAAGTGTATTTAGAAGATATAACGGGTGTTTCACCTGTTGTCATTGATACGGCAACAATTCACAAAAATGAATTTGTGTTAAACAATTATTCTGCAAAAGGAATTTACAGATTACGCTTCAGTGAAGACGCAGTTAATTCAATTTTCTTGTTTATCCAGGAAAGAGATAATATAAAGATTGATGCAGACCTGAAAAAGCTGCAGGATTATAAAGTAGAAGGTAGCAAAGGTTCTTCATCCATTCAGCAATTATCTTCGACCTCAAGACTGCGTTTTGCAGAACTGGATTCAACGATGTCGCATTTAAAAAGTGCTTCTGCAACAACAAAAGATTCGATTCAGGCGTTGTTTGTCAACCAGAAAAAAGAGTATGTTCAGTTTATAAAAAACTATGTAGAAAAAGAATCCAACAATAATGTTGCATGTTTTGCACTGAATTATTTAGGGCCAATGATGCAGGATGAAATTCCGTATGTAATAAATATTGTAGATAGATTACATAAAGCGGAACCTGAGTCAAAATATATAAATACCTGGTATCAGCAAATGCAGCAATACAGAGATGCATTGATGGAAGAAACAGAAGGCGGCGTGGCGTTGAATACACAGGCACCAAATATTGTTTTGCCAAATCCAAATGGAGATTCAATACAATTAAAGAATCTGGAAGGCCATTATGTCCTGCTGGATTTTTGGGCATCGTGGTGCCAGCCATGCAGACAGGAAAACCCGAATGTTGTGGTATTGTACAATAAATATCATGCGCAGGGATTTGAAGTATTTTCAGTTTCCTTAGATGCAAATATTGATAAGTGGAAACAAGCAATTGCAAAAGATGGCTTAGTCTGGAAAAACCATGGTTGTGATTTTGGCGGCTGGCAATCTGCACCGGCACAGGCATACAGAGTGGAATCCATTCCATGTACTTTCTTATTAGATAAAAAAGGAAATGTAATTGCAAAAAACTTACGCGGTGAAGAGCTTGCTGCAAAACTGAAAGAGTTGTTTACTGAGAAAATAAATTGATATTTATCAATATCGTCTCTAAAAAAAATATAAAATATAATTATCTATCAAAAATTATCTATATTTGATATAATAGATAACAACAGTGAGCTGCGTTAAAAAGACGAACAACTTACTAAAAATTTACTTTCTTTTCTTTTTCTTTTGAATAAAAGGTTCATTCTTGAAGCCTGTAAAAAAAGCGTATGCCGAAAAGCTTTATTAAGAGTAGGCAAACAATTATAAAACTATGAAAAAATACATCCTTCATTTAATGTTTTTATTAGTGCTTAATGCATTTTTTTCATCACAAAAAGTATCAGCCGCTTGTACTGTTTGTTGTGATGGATGTAATCCTCCCAGGTGTTGGGAGTATCCTGAAAATACTTGTAATGAACTTTCTCCCGGGGCAATATTAACCTGTTTTACACAAGGCGCAATTGCATACAAACTAAATACGGATTATATATTATCTAAAAATGGTCAGGCATGGCTTGTTCAGGGGGCTAAACAAACTCCAATCGCTTCAGACGATGCATATGCGTTTATGAAAAGCATGATTACTAAATATCCAATAGAGAAAAGTTCAAATAAGGATATTAGTAAAGAAATGGATAAAGAATGGATTGAATATTTTAAAAAACCGGATAATGGTCTTGTTTCAAATGAGCGGCTTTTAGCCTTTAAAAAAGCATCGGGTTTAAGTATTGTAAATACTGATACTAAAAACACTCCGGCTGTAAATGCAAAAGAAACTGAAAAACAAAAACCTGGTTCTTCATCAGACACTAATAAATACACATACAAAGCATCCATAAATACTTGTCGGTCCAATATCAAACACTATACGGATAAATCAGCTACTCTTGTTTATCTTGGCGCAGGGTATAACTTCGTGGGTAAAGCAATTAAAAATCAGGCATTTCTGAGCGATGCGGCAGATGTAAACTTAAGTGTGTATCAGCCTCTTGTAAAATGTAAAATAATCACCTTTGGCTTGCAAATGGGAGTAGAATATGGCATTGGTATAAAAGATAATTTACCTTCTACACCCAGCCCTTTTCATGTATCTGGTGAAACATCCAGTACGGTTGCTGTAAATAGTTCGGGAGGAAAACAATCTGCGTTTAAATTTGAAGCAGGCCCGCAATTAAATATTCATATTGGAAATCATTTTGTCATCAGCCCGGCGTTTACGGTTGGTGGTCGCCTCAATATCGGATTAAAAGAATTCAGTGCAGTACAAACTACGGTCCTAGGTGGTACTTCTTATAATTATACCTTACTTAAAAAAACAAACAGCAAACCTATTGATGTGGTAATAACACCTAAACTCAGGTTGCATTATATGTTCAACAAATGGGTAGGGCTTTGGGTAGAAGCTAATTATACTTTTTTATCTAGAATCAGAACAGACATCACTACTTTATTGCCATTAGATACGCCACTTGGCGGTGAATACGCCAAATCACAACTTGACAATGCAACCTATCCAACCGAAAAAAGAACAACAAAGTTTGGAGCGGCAGGTGTAAATGCAGGACTGGTATTTTCTTTTGGCGGGAAAGAAAAATCAATAAAAGCAGGTGAGGCATGCGATGAGTGCGGACCATGCAAGGTGCCTTGCGTTTGGGATGGCAGCGGTTGCCATTGCGCAATA
>JAYVPA010000108.1:0-5966 GCA_043757615.1 Sphingobacteriales bacterium
GGCGCAAAACGCTTTTGTGCTTGTGTGCTCATGTTATAATACTTCTGGTGCTAATGAAATAATTTTCATAAAATCTTTATCTCTCAATTCTCTCGCAACAGGTCCGAAGATACGTGTGCCACGCGGCTCATCGTTGTTATTCAACAATACTACTGCATTGTCGTCAAAACGAATATAGGTTCCGTCTTTGCGTTTGATTTCTTTTTTTACACGAACAACTACCGCTTTAGATACTTGTTTCTTCTTTACGTTTCCACCCGGCATAGCTTCTTTTACAGACACTACGATTTTATCGCCGATAGATGCATAACGTGCTCTTGTGCCTTTCAATACTCTGATGCAAAGTACTTCTTTGGCGCCGCTGTTGTCAGCTACTCTTAATCTTGATTCTTGTTGTACCATTTTTATTTAGCCTTTTCAACGATTTCTACTAATCTCCATCTCTTTGTTGCACTCAAGGGACGTGTTTCCATAATTTTTACGGTATCGCCGATGTTGCATTCATTTTTTTCATCGTGTGCATGGAATTTCTTAGTTTTCTTTAAGAATTTACCATACTTCGGATGTTTCAATTTACGAATTACAGAAACTGTAATTGTTTTTTCCATTTTATTAGAAGAAACTATTCCAACTCTTGTTTTTCTTAATTGTCTTTCTGTACCTGTTGTTATCTCTGTTGACATTTGCATTTATTTATGCTTGTTTAGATAATTGTCTTTTTTTCAATTCTGTCTGGATACGTGCAATGTGTTTTTTAGTTTCACCTAACACGTTTGTGTTTTCCAATGGAGTGATTGCGTGATTGAAACGTAGTTTTGTCAATTTCATTTTCGTTGCTGACAATTCGTTGTTCAACTCTTCGTCGCTCCATGCTTCTATTTCGCTGTATGCTACTGTTGCTGCCATAGTTGTTGTTGTTTATTAATTAGCTGCGTCGTAATCTCTTCTTACGATGAATTTAGTTAATACCGGCAATTTTTGTGCTGCCAATTTTAGAGACTCTTCTGCGATTTGTCTGGAAACTCCTTCTATTTCGAAAAGGATTCTACCCGGTTTAACTACTGCAACCCAGTGGTCCAAAGCACCTTTACCTTTACCCATACGAACTTCGGCTGGTTTTTTAGTAATTGGCTTATCCGGAAAAATATTAATCCATACTTTACCTTCACGTTTCATGTGTCTGGTTAATGCAATACGAGCTGCTTCAATCTGACGGTCGGTTAACCATCCTTCGTCTAAGGATTTAAGACCGAATGAACCGAATGACAACTGCGAACCTTTGTACGCAATGCCTTTCATTTTCATTTTATGAACTCTTCTAAATTTTACTCTTTTCGGTTGTAACATGACACCTTAATTATTCTTGTTATTATTTTTTTCTTGGTCCTCTGTTTTCAGTTCTTTCGCCTCTTGGTTTTCCAGCGCCAGCGCCAGCGCCGCCACGTTTGTCACCACCGCTTCTTCTGTCATCTCTTCTATCTCCACCGCCTCTTCTGTCATCACGTCTGTCGCTGCCTTTCTTGCTGCCTTCGTCCATTCCGATGTTTGGAGACAAGTCGCGTTTTGTGAATACTTCACCTTTACAGATCCATACTTTTACGCCAATTTTTCCGTAGATCGTTTCTGCTTCTTTCCAAGCGTAATCAATATCTGCTCTGAATGTATGTAAAGGTGTACGACCTTCTTTATATTCTTCACTTCTTGCCATTTCCGCACCGCCTAAGCGGCCCGAACATTTGATTTTGATTCCTTCTACTCCTAAACGCATTGCTGATGCGATTGCCATTTTCACTGCACGACGGAAATTTACACGCGCTTCTAATTGTTTGCAAACTGTTTCGCCAACGATAGCTGCATCTATTTCAGGTCTTCTGATTTCCACGATATTGATCTGAACGTCTTTTTTCGTCAATTTCTTGATTTCTTCTTTGATTCTGTCAACTTCGTTTCCACCTTTTCCGATGATGATACCGGGACGAGATGTATTAATAGAGATCGTGATTCTGTTTAACGTTCTTTCTATTACTATTTTAGAAATACCGCCTTTTTGAATACGGGCGTTTAAGTATTTACGGATTTTTTGATCTTCGATCAATTTATCGCTAAAATCTTTTCCGCCGTACCAATTAGAATCCCATCCTCTGATGATACCTAATCTGTTTGCTATCGGGTTTGCCTTTGTGCCCATTAATTATCTTATTTTAATTTTCGTTAGTTGATTCTTCAGTTACTGTTTCTGCGTTTGCCAATGTACGGCTTGCTAATTGCAAAGTGATATGGTTAGAACGTTTACGAATTCTGTATGCTCTTCCTTGTGGAGCCGGTTGAAAACGTTTTAACATTCTTCCGCTGTCAATAGTAATTGATTTTATAAATAATTCGCTGTCTTCTGCTTTGGATTCAAATTTTTGTTCCCAATTTGCAACAGCCGAACGAACTAATTTTTCTACTGTTTTAGATGCATGTTTTGTAGAGAAAGTCAAAATGTTTAATGCTTCCAAAACATTTTTTTCTCTGATCACATCAGCTAATAATCTCATTTTGCGTGGTGAAGTAGGAACTCCTACAGCTTTAGCTTCGCAAACAACTTTTTTTGCTTCTTTACGTGCTTCTGCTACCAATCTTTTTCTTGCGCCCATGGTTTACTTTATTTTCTGTTACCTGAATGTCCTTTAAATTGTCTGGTCGGAGAAAACTCGCCTAACTTATGTCCAACCATATTCTCTGTTATGTACACAGGTATAAATTTATTTCCGTTATGTACTGCAAATGTATGTCCTACAAATTCCGGAGTAATCATAGAGGCTCTAGACCATGTTTTGATTACTGATTTTTTGCTTGCGGCGTTCATAGCATCCACTTTACCTTGTAAATGGTATGCTATATAAGGACCTTTTTTTAAACTTCTAGCCATTCTACTGTTCTATTATTTTTTAGCTCTTGAAACGATATATTTATTCGATGCTTTATTCTTTGTTCTTGTTTTGTATCCTTTAGCAGGAATACCTTTTCTTGAACGCGGGTGACCACCAGATGCTCTTCCTTCACCTCCACCCATCGGGTGATCTACCGGGTTCATCACTACCGGACGAGTACGAGGTCTTCTTCCTTTCCAACGGTTTGCACCGGCTTTACCTTTAATTAATAAGCTATGGTCAGAATTAGAAACCGTACCAACAGTTGCCAGGCATGTTCCTAATATTTGTCTTGCTTCACCTGAAGGTAATTTTACTGTAACGTATTTTCCGTCTTTACCAGCTAATTGAGCATATGTTCCTGCACTTCTACAGATAGATGCCCCTTTACCAGGTTGTAATTCGATGTTGTGAATAACAGAACCTAATGGCATGTTTGCAATTGGTAATGTATTTCCAACTTCTGGTTGTACGCTTTGTCCTGAAACAATTTCCTGACCTACTTTCAATCCTTCCGGAGAGATGATGTATTTTTTCTCACCGTCTTTATACACTACTAAAGCGATAAATGCGGAACGATTCGGATCGTATTCAATTGTTTTTACCGTAGCAGGAATATCGAATTTATTTCTTTTGAAATCGATTATACGATATTGTTTTTTGTGCCCGCCACCGATATAACGCATCGTCATTTCACCTTTCTGGTTACGACCACCAGATCTTCTGTTTGGAACTACCAATGATTTCTCAGGTACGTTTGTCGTAACTTCAGAGTATGAATTTGAGATTCTGTATCTCAAACTTGGCGTTATCGGATTGTATTTTTTAGTTGACATTTCTTAAACTTCTTTTAAATTAAATTTCGTTGTAGAAATCAATTGTTTCGCCTGCTGCTACTTTTACGATTGCTTTTTTATAGCTGCTTTTTCTTCCTGAGATTACTCTGGTTTTAGTGTTACGATTTTTTGGTTTAGAAGCAATAATCAATGTATTAACTTCTTCAACATTTACGCCGTACATTTTCTCTACCGCTTTTTTAATCTCTAACTTGTTTGCCTTTTTTTCTACTAAAAAAGTATACTTGCCAGCTTTTTCAGACATAGCAGATGCTTTTTCGGTGATTAAAGGTTTTTTCAGAATTTCCATTCTATATTAATTTTGTGAATTTGCAATTGCTTCGATTGATTTCTCGCTAATCAAAATCGTATTGTTGTTCATAATCTCATATGTATTAAGGTTGTCTGCTATAGCGATAGCTGCTCCCTGTACATTTCTGCTTGACAAATAAACATTGTCGTTTAATTCCGGCAATACCAATAATGATTTTTTATTTTCTAAACCAAATGCATTTAAGAATTTGATATAGTCTTTTGTTTTTGGAGCGTCGAAAGAGAAATCTTCTACTATTTTAATACTGCTTCCTGCTGCTTTTACAGATAGTGCTGAATATTTAGCTAACGATTTCACTTTTTTATTCAACTTAAAATCATAAGAACGCGGACGTGGACCGAATATACGTGCACCACCTTTAAACAAAGGGTTTTTGATGCTACCTTTTCTAGAACCACCAGTTCCTTTTTGTTTGTGTAATTTTCTAGTAGAACCAGACAACTCAGATTTCTCTAAAGTTTTGTGAGTACCACTTCTTCTTCCTGCTAAATATTGTTTAACAGCTAAGTAGATAACATGCTCATTCGGTTCGATACCGAAAATTGCTTCAGGCAATTCGATACTGCGACCAGTGGCTTGTCCGTTGATATTATATACTTCTGCTTTCATCTTATTTTTATTTCACCCTAAATCCCAAAAGGGACTTTAGATTTTATTTTTTCTTTTCGATAACTACATAAGAACCATTGTGTCCCGGGATTGCTCCTTTTACGATGATTAAATTTTCTTCTGCAATTAATTTTACAATTTTCATATTCAGTTCCTTCACCTGATCAGTACCCATACGGCCACCCATCTTCATTCCTTTCATTACACGTGCCGGTGTAGAGCATGCTCCTAATGAACCCGGCGCACGTAAACGATTGTGCTGACCGTGAGTTTGTCCACCAACACCACCAAATCCGTGACGTTTTACAACACCCTGAAAACCTTTTCCTTTAGAAGTACCTGTAATGGATACTTTTTCTCCTTCAGCTAAGATATCAGATGTTACCACATCGCCAACGTTTAAGTTGTCCATTCCTCTGAATTCCACAAGTTTTGCTTTTGGAGCTGCACCTGATTTTTCAAAGTGTTTCAACATAGGTTTAGTGGTATTTTTTTCTTTTTTATCACCGTAACCTAATTGTATTGCATCGTAACCATCTTTATCTTTCGATTTTTTCTGAGTTACTACACATGGACCAGCCTGAATAACTGTGCATGGTATTATTGCACCGCCTTCGCCGAAAATACTGGTCATACCTACTTTTGTTCCTATTATTCCTGCCATGACTAATTATACTTTAATTTCTACATCAACACCACTTGGTAATTCTAATTTCATTAATGCATCTACAGTTTTAGGTGTTGCGCTATAGATGTCTAATAATCTTTTGTACGTACACAATTTGAATTGTTCACGTGCTACTTTATTTACGTGCGGCGATTTCAATACCGTAAAGATATTTTTGTGTGTAGGTAATGGAATTGGACCAGTAACTACAGCACCCGCAGCGCGTACTGTTTTTACGATTTTCTCAGCAGACTTATCTACTAAGTTGTGATCGTATGATTTTAATTTTATTCTAATTTTTTGTGCCATGATATATATTATCTATTAATCAGCTTTTACTTTTGATTTTACTTTTGATACAACTTGTTCTGTAATGTTGTTTGGTGCCTGTGCATAGTGAGAGAATTCCATGATAGAGGTTGCTCTACCGGATGTAATTGTTCTCAAATCTGTTACATATCCAAACATTTCTGACAATGGAACTTTCGCTTTAATAACGTTTGCGTTATGCTTCATTTCCATTCCTTCCATCATACCACGACGACGGTTTAAGTCACCTACTACATCACCTGTATTTTCTTCCGGTGTGATTACTTCCAATTTCA
>JAYVPA010000109.1:0-22540 GCA_043757615.1 Sphingobacteriales bacterium
TTGAGAAGATCTGTTTCTAGTACGAGAGGACCGGAATGGACTGACCTCTAGTGTACCAGTTATGTCGCCAGATGTACCGCTGGGTAGCTACGTTGGGAAGGGATAAGCGCTGAAAGCATCTAAGCACGAAACCCACTTCAAGATGAGATCTCATAGGGTCGTCGAAGACTACGACGTTGATAGGTCATAGGTGTAAAGGTGGTAACATCAAAGCCGAGTGATACTAATAGCCCATCAACTTTTTAAAATTTGTATAATGATTTCCCAATATGTTATAATTTACTGACACACAAGTCATGAAAATGTAAGGCATCCTTTATTGGAATAAATGCCAAAGATTCAATGGCGATTATAGCGTAGGTGTTCACCTCTTCCCATCCCGAACAGAGAAGTTAAGCCCTACAGCGCCGATGGTACTAGGTCAAACCTGGGAGAGTAGGTCGTCGCCAACCCATAAAACCGTCTCGTTATTAACGAGACGGTTTTTTTTATTTCATCATTTAGATTTTTCTAAAATGATAATTTTCAAGTGCAAAAACATTCTTTTCTTTCTTTATTTTTGACACATGCTATCATCTGTTACCTTAACTCATATTATCTATATCTGGATAGTAATCGCCCTCATTTTATTTCCTGTACAGTTCCTTGTTTCTGCACCTTATGGAAGACACACTAAAACAACCTGGGGACCAATGATATCAAATAAAGCAGGATGGATATTGATGGAAGGATGGGCCTTGGTGGCATTTTGGTTTTTCTATCTTACATATTTTAACAGCAATACCTATTCATTGTTTTTTGCGGGACTTTATACATTCCACTACATCAACAGGAGCTTTATATTCCCCCTGAGAACGAATACTATAGGCAAACAAATGCCTTTAATGATTGCATTATCTGCGATGTTATTTAATTCGGTAAATGCAAGTTCTATAGCTTATTATTTAAGTAATATATCTGTATATACTGCCAATTATTTTATGCAATGGAATTTTATTATAGGGTTGATATTATTTATCGTTGGGTTTTTTATAAATTATAAATCAGACGACATGCTGATAAACCTTAGAGGACCAGGCGAAACGGGATATAAAATTCCAAAAGGTTTTTTATTTGAATATATTTCATGCCCCAACCTCTTTGGCGAAATGATTGAGTGGTTGGGTTTTATGTTACTAGTTTGGAATCTTGCAGGAATTTCTTTTTTTATATGGACAGTTTCTAACTTATTGCCACGCGCTCTGCATCATCACAAATGGTATTTAAAAAAATTTGCTGATTATCCAAAAGACAGAAAAGCTGTTTTTCCGTTTATATTATAAAAAAGAACATCGCAAAATGTCCTTAAAAAATATAGAATATGAAAAGTCTATTTCAAACTCCAGTCAAATGTATCTAAATTCTCAACGCAGTGTTTTAATAAAGAGATACTTGCTTCAATGTCTGCTTTATGAGCCATCTCAATTACCTGGTGTAAGTGTCTTGTCGGAATAGAAACAGCTCCCGCAATGGCACCTGTTTTTCCCATGCGCTGAATACCTGCTGTATCTGTGCCGCCCATTGGTAAAACTTCCGGCTGCCATTTTATATTGAATTTCGCTGCTATCTCTTTTTGATATCTTACCATTCTGTAATCACAGATAGTTGAAGAATCCATATATTTGATAGCAACGCCGCCACCTAATTGGGTGATTTGCTCTTCCGGTTTTGAATCCGGTAAATCGTAAGCAATGGTCGTATCTAATCCAAAACCAAATGATGGATTGATATTATGTGCCGCTACATTAGCTCCGCGTATGCCAACTTCTTCCTGGACCGTAAATACACCATATACATCATACGGACAATTTTCAAGTAACTTCATTGTTTCGATTAAAATGTAAACAGAAACTCTGTTGTCAATAGATTTACAATTTACGCATTCACCCATTTCAATCAGTTGGCGGTCACGTGTAATAACATCACCCACAGAAACATATTTTATAACTTCTTCGTAGGGCAACCCTAAATCAATAAAAAAATCACTGATTTGTATATGCTTGCTTTTTTCTTCAGCTGTCATTATATGAATAGGTTTGCTGCCCATTACACCAATCAAGTCTTTTTTTCCATGAACAATAACACGTTGTGCTGTTAATGTTTTTGCATCGAAACCACCCAGGGTATGAAAACGTAAGAATCCATTTTCATCTATATATTTTACCATAAAACCAATCTCATCCATGTGAGCCGCAATCATCACACGTTTACTGCTGTCTTTTCCTTTTTTAATGGCGTATACGTTTCCTAGATTATCCTGTTCGATTGTATCTACAACTCCTTTTATGTTTTCAAGTACAATTTCTCTTACTCGTTGTTCGTGTCCGGGCGCACCTGCAACTTCACAGATTTGTGCCAATAATTTTACATTAGTCTTCATGATGATTTGATGGAATTAGTTTATGGTTTTTTACTTTTTTAAACATAAATTCAAATATAAGTTTCTTTTTATAATTACAAAAAAATAGTAGTATTTTTTTGGTACGCAAATATAATACTTTCTTTTATTCCTATCTTTAAGAAGTAAACGAAATGTATGTCAGTATTGGATAATTTAAGTGGGTTGGTTTTAAAACCTGTCATTAAAGAAATGAGCAGGGCGCGGTTGCCGAAAATAGACGGACAGATTTTCTTGAATGGATTAAAAGATGAAGTAGAAATAATCAGAGATGAATGGGGAGTGGCTCATATTTATGCAAATAACATAAGAGACTTATTATTTGCTCAGGGTTTTGTACATGCTCAAGACCGGTTATTCCAGATGGAGCTTAACAGAAAAGTAGCCCGCGGTACATTGAGTGAAATTATAGGAAAGAAAGCATTGGACAGTGACAGAATTGCACGGACTATGGGTTATGAACGGGTAGCTAAAGAAGACTGGGAATTATTCGGCAAGGATGAACAGCAGCTTATTATAGATTACTGTAATGGAATAAATGCATATATAAAAAGCCCGGAATTTAAACTGCCTGTAGAATTTTCATTGTTAAAGCATAGGCCTGAACCCTGGGAACCAATGGACGTCGCGTCTTTCAGCAGATTACTGATTTCCTTATTAACCTGGGGCTGGTACGATGAAATTATAAGAGCAAAATTAATTGAAGCTGTTGGAAATGATGCAGCAGCAGAATTAGACAATACATATCCGAAAGACAATCCCGTTACATTGCCAAAAGGCATCGAGTTTAATCTCTTAGATATTTCAGGAAAATTCCAGGCGATGAAAGGCCCATACATTCCTCAGATAAGCGGCAGCAATGCCTGGACAGTCAGTGGCGCAAAAACAAAAACCGGGAAACCGTATTTGTGTAATGACCCGCATCTGACATTAAAGAATCCGAATATCTGGTACATGAATCATTTGCATTGTCCCGAACTGCATGTAAGTGGTGTTACAGCACCCTCTTTGCCGATGGTGCAGATTGGCCACAATGAGAAAATTGGCTGGGGGATTACTTTGTCATACACCGACATAGAAGATGTTTTTGTAGAGAAATTTACAGATGAAACATGTACAAGTTACATGCATGAAGGCAAGCTGAAAGAAACCAATATTATTGAAGAAAAGATTTTCATAAAAGGGGAAAAAATGCCTCACATCGAAAAAGTATATGAAACCATTCATGGTACGCTGATTTCTGATGTGACAGGCAATTCATCCATGAAACTAACTTTATGTTCAATGGCATACAAAGCCGGCACTGCAACGAAAGGCTGGTTTTTATTGAATAAAGCACAAAACTGGAATGAATTTACAGACGCGGTAAAACATATTACAGCACCGGGTTTAAATATTGTATATGCTGATACTGACAGCAATATCGGTTATTATAATTCCGGGAAAGTTCCGTTGCGTGATAAAGTAACAGCATCCGTGCCGCAGCCGGGCTGGACAGGCGAGCACGACTGGAAAGGTTTTGTTCCGTTTGAAGAGATGCCCCATGCATTCAACCCTGAGAAAGGATTTATAGTGACCGCAAACAACAAAATAGAACCGGATAATTATCCCTATTTTTTAGGTGATATTTATATGAATGGATACCGCGCAAATCGTTTGGAAAAAATGATTGAACGAAAAGAAAAATTAGAACCAAAGGATTTTACTGAAATGCAAATGGACTTTCATTGCACGCCGGGAAAATTATTTGCAGACCATTATAAAAACATTAAAATGGATAACGCAGAAATACAGCGTTACACAGATATGCTGTTAGCATGGGATGGTGTTTTGCATCCGGAAAAAATAGAAGGAAGTTTATATAAGGTTGGAAAACTAATGGTCGTTAAAAGATTATTCAGCTCTTCTATTCATGATAAGAAATTAATTGATGAATTATTGGGAAGAGGTTTTCATTCCATCTTTGGTCCTGTAAATGCATTTCTTGGTCATAATACACCGATTCTATTAAGAATTTTAGATAACAACGATTCTTTTTGGCTGAAAGCTGCAGGTGGCAAAGAAAAATTACTGAAAGAAGGATTTAAAGATGCTATTGACTGGCTGAAATTAAATTACGGTACCAAATCAGCGAAGTGGAAATGGGGCGATTTGCATGCAATCGTTTTCCCGCATACATTGAGTGCACAACCACCATTAGACAAAGTATTCAATCTTGGTCCGTTTCCAATTGGGGGAGATACAGACACACCGTTTCAGACATTTATTATGGCAGCGGAAGGTTACGGCGGCGAACTGGCAGCGCCCTCTTACCGGCAGATTATTGATTTCTCCGATTTTGACAAATCGACAGTAGTGATGCCCTTAGGTAATTCAGGAAATATGGCAAGTCCGTTTTATAAAAATCAATTGCGTGACTGGTTTGCAGGAATCAGCTATCCGATGTGCTGGTCAAGAGAGAAAGTAGAACAACATAAAGAGCATAGTTTAATATTGAAAAAACTGTGATTATTAAAATGGTCAGAGTTGGCTAATTGGTATATTATTTGCAGAAAATGAATAAAAATGTAAAATTAAAATAAAACAAAATGAAAAAACAGACATTATTTTTAAGTGCGTTATTCCTTGTAGTTGTTTTCACAATTGCTAATACGCCAAAGAAAACAACCGTAAAAAAAGGATCAGCTAAAAAATCTATCACTAAAATTATCAAACCTGTGTCTTTAGTTGCTGCAGATGCAATAAAGTTTGACAAATCAAATGCAACAGAAGATCTTGTTGTAAATGGAAAAGATGTGCTGGTTTCTGGTAACGAAAATAAACTGAACATTACAGGTTCAGTTGGAAAAATTTTAATAACAGGAAAAAATAATGACATTACTATTGGTTCAGTAAAAGAAATTATCATTAGCGGGAACACTAACTTTGTAAGTTGGGAAAAATCTGATAATTCCGAAGGAAAGCCTGTGATACAAGATAAAGGCGGCTATAATAATATAGAAAAACGTTCGGGAAATGCGCAGACAAAAAGTGAAAATTAAGTAAATTTACAATCATAATTTAACGAATGCATTTTTTCAATCCACTTAACTTTAATGATCCGGTTGCTTATGCAATACCGGTTTTTATTCTGCTGATGGCAATAGAAATTTATGTCATTCGAAACAGCATGCTGGAACAGTATGAAGCTAAAGATACTGCAGCAAGTTTGGCTTTAGGAATTGGTTCGGTTTTTATTAATTTAGTTACTGTAGCATTTTATGTAGGCATTTATTTCTGGATTTATCAGTTCCGTGTTTTTAAAAATCTTGGTGCTGATACTGTTGAAGAATTTGGCACACTGGTCTGGCATAAAGCACACTGGTGGGTTTGGGTATTAATATTTTTCGGTGATGATTTTACGTTTTACTGGCATCACCGCTTAAGCCATGAAGTACGCATACTTTGGGCAGCACATATTAATCATCATGATTCCCAGAAATACAATCTTGGAACTGCATTACGACAAAGCTGGACAGAATTATTTTATAAATTTATCTGGTGGATGTGGCTGCCCTTATTAGGTTTTCATCCGCTGATGGTCATGACGATGATGCATTTGAATTTAATTTATCAGTTCTGGATACATACAGAAGCAATTGATAAAATGGGTTTCTGGGAAAGTATTTTTAATACACCGTCACAACACAGAGTACATCATGGTTCTGATGTGGAATATTTAGATAAAAACTATGCAGGTATTTTAAATATCTGGGATAGAATGTTTGGTTCTTTTAAAGCAGAAACAAAACGACCAAAGTATGGTATTACAAAAAATATTGAAACACATAATCCATTTAAGATAACTGCACATGAATGGAAAAATATATGGCAGGATGTAAAACGCGCGTCAACGTTCAAAGATAAATTAAACTATATCTTCAATTCTCCGGGCTGGAGCCATGATGGTGAAGATAATCGTGCAAAGACACTGCAGAAAAATCTGTAATTATAAATTTCATTAGATTAAAAGACTCTAAATAAAAAGCCGACTCATTTAGTTGAGACGGCTTCTTCTTATAATCGTAAATAATAAAATTGTTAATCACTAATTGAAAAATTAATTCTGTTCCTCTTTCGCTGCTTTTTTCTTTTTCTTTTTGATGTCGAATCTTAATTTATCTTTTGTTTCTTCATCTAAATCTGCAACGATAGTATCACCTTCATTGATATTTGTATTCAGGATTTCTTCCGCTAACGGATCCTCTACATATTTCTGAATCGCTCTGTGTAAGGGTCGTGCACCGAACTGCGGATCGTATCCTTTTTCAGATAAGAAATCTTTAGCAGCAGGGGTCAACTCAATATTGTAGCCTAATTTCTCCAGACGACCATAGACACCGTTTAATACGATATCGATAATTTTATGAATCTCTTCTTTACCTAAACTATTGAATACGACAACATCATCAATACGGTTTAAGAACTCAGGTGAGAAAGTTTTTTGCAATGCTTTCTGAATCACACCTTTGGTCAAATTGTCTGTATTATCTTTTATTGCATTAGTTGCAAAACCAACACCTGTTCCGAAATCTTTCAATTGACGAACACCAATATTAGATGTCATGATAATTACAGAATTTTTAAAATCTACTTTTCTTCCTAGACCATCTGTCAAAATTCCATCGTCTAATACTTGCAATAACACATTGTAAACATCAGGATGTGCTTTTTCAATTTCATCCAATAAGATTACAGAATATGGTTTTCTGCGAACTTTCTCTGTAAGCTGTCCCCCTTCTTCATAACCAACATATCCCGGAGGCGCTCCAATCAAACGGGAGATAGAAAATTTCTCCATATATTCACTCATGTCAATTCTTATTAAAGAATCTTCTGTGTCGAACATATATCTTGCCAAAGCACGTGCTAATTCTGTTTTACCAACGCCCGTAGGTCCTAAGAAAATAAATGTACCGATTGGTTTTTTCGGATCTTTCAACCCTACACGATTACGCTGAATAGCTTTTGTGATTTTGCCAACTGCTTCATCTTGTCCAACAACTTGTTTTCTTAAGTCGTCCGCCATTTGCACCAGTTTTTTACTTTCACTTTGTGCTACGCGTTTCACAGGAATACCTGTCATCATCGCAACTACTTCAGCAATATCTTCATCACTTACAGGAAAACGTTTTGTTTTTGCATCTTCTTCCCAGTCTTTTTTTGCTTGCTCTAATTGTTCTTGCAAACGTTTTTCAGAATCACGTAAACGTGCTGCTTCTTCATAACGCTGGTTTTTCACCACTTGGTTTTTTTCTTCTTTTACATTCTCAATTTCCTGTTCTAAATGTGTAATATTTTCAGGAACGTGAATATTTTTTAAATGCACACGCGCACCCACTTCATCTAAAACGTCAATTGCTTTATCAGGTAAGAATCTGTCTGTAATGTAACGAGTACTTAACTGTACACAAGCTTTGATAGCTTCTTCACTGTAGGTCACACTATGATAATCTTCGTATTTGCTTTTCAGATTAGTTAAGATAATTAATGTTTCTTCCGGTGTCGGAGGATCAACAATTACTTTTTGAAAACGTCTGTCTAATGCACCGTCTTTTTCAATGTACTGACGGTATTCATCTAATGTTGAAGCACCGATACATTGTAATTCACCACGTGCTAAAGCCGGTTTGAAAATGTTAGATGCATCCAATGAACCCGTAGCGCCGCCGGCGCCCACGATTGTATGAATTTCATCAATGAATAAAATGACATCACGGTTTTTTTCCAGTTCTGTCATAATTGCTTTCATGCGCTCTTCAAACTGACCACGATATTTCGTGCCTGCAACTAGTGCAGCTAGATCTAAAGAAACTACACGTTTACCAAATAACACACGGGAAACTTTTCTTTGTATAATTCTTAATGCCAAACCTTCAACGATAGCTGTTTTACCAACGCCGGGTTCACCAATTAAAATAGGATTGTTTTTCTTACGACGAGAAAGGATTTGTGAAACACGTTCTATTTCGATTTCTCTGCCAACAATAGGATCTAATTTTCCTTCTTCTGCCAGTCGTGTAATATCACGGCCGAAATTATCTAAAACAGGTGTGTTGGATTTGGAAGCCGACTTTTTGGCAGTTGACTGACCTGCCGCTCCCTGACCACCAAAACCACGACGTTCTTCATCATCACCATCATCAAACGGTTCATTTGGCAGTTCTGATGTGAAATCAGTTAAATCTTTATCATTTTGCATGAAATCTAATTCCGCTCTGAATACTTCATAAGTAACATCCCATTTGCTTAGAAGTTGAGTTACTATATTTTCTTTGTTCTTCAAAATAGACAGTATCAGATGTTCAGTACCAACAGTTTCCTGTTTCATTGATTTTGCTTCTAATAAAGTAATTTTCAGTACTTTCTCTGCCTGCTTGGTGAGCGGCAAACTATTGACGTTTCCAGGAATCGTCGTTACTCTGTCTTTAATGGCATCCTCTATTTTTTTGCGGAATAAAGCGATGTCAATATCCAGTGAACGTAATACCTTTATTGCCATGCCGTCGCCTTCGCGAATCAGGCCTAACAATAAATGCTCGATACCAATCTGGTCATGTTTCAAACGAAGTGCTTCTTCCCGACTGAACGAGATCACTTCTTTTACCTTGGGTGAGAATTTTGCTTCCATAATATTGTGTAATTACAAATTAACTGCCAATCTTTCTAAACTGACAGAGTTACTTAAATAAAAATAGAACGCTTTTTTTACTTTTTTTATTTTTTTTTACACAATCAGTCTATATCTGATTAAATTAACAAAAAAAGGAG
The DNA here is from genome assembly GCA_043757615.1 of Sphingobacteriales bacterium. GTDB lineage: Bacteria > Bacteroidota > Bacteroidia > Chitinophagales > JADIYW01 > JADJSS01. The sequence continues at coordinate 9,248 of JAYVPA010000109.1, forward strand.
AAAAAAGATTTCATTACGTATATAGATGCAATTTTTACATAATTAGTTCTATTTTTGATAAATTAATTTTTAGAAACATTTTTACTGTTTAAAATAACAAATATGAAATTTAGCGTAGACAAACAAGATGGTGTGGTAGTATATGAATTATTAGAAGAAAAATTAACTTCTCTGAATGCACCGATTTTAAAATCAGAATTGGTTCTGGCAAATGCTGAAGGATACAAGAACGTAGTAGTGGATTTAGACAAAGTAAAATTTGTGGATTCATCCGGCTTGAGTGCTTTACTTATCGGGCATCGTTTATGCAAAGATGAAAAAGGAATTTTTGCATTATGCGGTTTAAATGATTCTGTAAAAGGATTGATAAAAATCTCACAGTTGGAAGATGTATTGCATGTGTATTCAACGCAACATGATGCAACAGGTGCAATTGATAAGAAGAAAAAGAAGTAAATTGCTTTTAGTCCATTGTCGATAGTCAATAGTATCAGAATACTTCTATCGACTATTGACCATTGACCAATGACCGATTTCAATATCACTATATTAGGCAGCAACTCTGCTATTTTCAGTCACGGACGACATCCTACGGCACAAGTAGTAAATATTCACAATATTCATTTTTTGATTGACTGCGGGGAAGGAACACAGGAACGATTACACGAAAATAATATCCGATGGTTTAAGATAGATTATATTCTAATTTCGCATTTACACGGAGATCACTATTATGGATTGATTGGTTTGCTAACCACTTTCAATTTATTAAAGCGTCCAAATAAACTTACGATTTTTGGCCCGAAAGAATTAAAGAAGATTTTAGATATTCAATTAAAGGCAAGTAATACAACTCTGCATTATGAATTGAAATTTATTGCAACAAATGATAACGCAAAAAATCTGGTTCTGGATCTTCCTCAATGTTCGGTGTATTCAATTCCATTAAAACATAAACTGCCTACTACAGGATTTTTATTTATAGAAAAGACAGAACATCGCCAGTTGAACTTAGACAAACTGGAGAAATATAATATTGCCAAAACAGATTATAAATTGCTGAAACAAGGCAACGATGTGCAGGATAAAAATGGCAAGCTTATTAAAAATAGTTTATTAACTACAAAAGGAAAAGCAGTGCGTTCGTACGCATTCTGTTCTGATACGATGTATCATTTACCATTGGTGAAAGCGATAAAGAATGTTGATGTTCTTTATCATGAAGCAACTTTTTTAGATGCGGATAAAAAGCGTGCAATAGAAACACAACATTCCACAGCTTTGCAGGCAGCACAGATTGGTAAAAAAGTAAATGCAAAAAGATTATTGCTAGGTCATTTCTCTTCCCGTTATATAGATCTTAATATTTTACTAATAGAAGCTAAAAAAGTTTTTGCTAATGTTGAATTAGCAATTGAAAAGATAGTGTTTAAAATAGAATAATTTTTTTCTGCGCTAAGCCTTTCATCTTTTCTTCCGGTACTTTTTGTTCATACAATATGATGCTGTTTTAATTTACAGTCTGTTGCATTTTATGTCGGTACATCAGCTTTTGCACTATTAGAAATAATACTACCGCACCCACTGCAAAAGCCGCTTCTATATTTAACATACCTTTTGCACCAAAATGCGTGTATGCTATTCCTGCTATATAGGTCATAAGATAGATCGGAGAATTAGATAAAGCAGCAAAAATATTATATTTAGTTGCAGCAGCCCCTTTACCAATGACTTCCAGTACAAAAGCTGTAAACCCTGCATAGCACAACCCATTAGCAAATGCATAAACGGATGTCCACCCGATAAACATCATTTCTGTTTTTGGAGAATACGCCATGCATACAGCATTAGCAGCAGCAATTAATCCAAATAATAAGTAGGCATTACGGCTATTCATTCTGTCGCATATCCAGCCACCTGCTATACATCCCACAGCTGAAAGTAACCCACCCATCACACCTGAAACTAATGCAATTGTTTCAACACTTGCTTTCCAGTCTTTAGCTACTGCCGACCATAAACTACCTGCAGCACCCGTGCCCAATGTCAGGAAACAAAGTAACATAGCGAGTATGCCACTTTTTGTTTTAAGTGTATTCCATACGTCCAGAAATAAATTTTCATATGTTTTACGAACATTTTCTTCATGTATAGTTTTTTGGGGATCTTTAAAAAAGATAAGAGGAATACAACACAAAATACAAATGATGCCTAAAATTAATCCTGCTATCCATGGGTCAGGGAGTCGTTGCGCAAGAATAAGCCCGAGACCGCCGCCAAGTCCTGCTCCGCCCAGATTGCCTGCCTGAAAAAAACCACCTGCTCTTCCTTTTAATTCATCAGGAACATCGTATGCCATCAAACCTTCTGTAGACATGCATAAAAATGTAACTGCAAAATTAGATAAGAATACAAGTATAGTTAAACCCGGCAGACTGGATTCCTTTAGCGGCAGGATACCTGTTGCAATAATACCCATAGAAGTAATGATACCGGATATACAATACCATTTTTTGAAAGATAAAGTTGTGTCAACAAGTGGAGCCCAGATAAATTTTAAGATATGCGGCAATAGGACAACGGATATAAGAGCGGCTATTTTTTCAACAGAGATGCCGGATTTTGATAAGAGATATCCGAGTGTAACGGATACGTAACCACTTGTAATGCCCATAGGCAGAATGAGGATAGTAAATAAAAAAGGATGCACAGGTCTGTGAGTGGTTTCTTCTTCAGATATAAACTTTGTATTGTCCATAGATGATATTTATACTAATATAGATATTAATATCAAATCATACACTGTAGAATTTGTATTTAAGTTATTGCTGTATGATGAAACTATCTTTTCTTCAATCCCAAACTTTCCAGTTTTTCTTCCAGTACTTTTTTGCTCATGCCAATATCTTCAGCAGTCTTAGAAGTATTCCAGCTGTTCTTATCTAATTTATTTTCAATAAAACTGCGTTCTACATAATCATTCAATTGCTGCAAATTTGCAAATTTATCAAAATCAATTCCTTTATCTATTGCTTTTCCGCTAGGACCAGAATAATCAATTACATCTTGTTTGGTAATTGTCTTATCACTCATGATAATCAATCGTTCTACTACGTTTCTCAATTCACGAATATTACCTGTCCAATTGCGTGATTGTAAACTTTCTAATGCATCCTGGTCAATCTTTTTTACAGGAATTCCGTAGTCACCACAAATCTCATTTAAGAAATGATCTGCTAAAACAGGAATATCATCTTTACGCTGATTCAATGAAGGAACGTGAATTAAAATAACGCTCAGGCGATGATATAAATCTAAACGAAATCGGTTTTCTTCCACTTCTTTTAGTAAATCTTTGTTCGTCGCCGCAACTACACGCACATCTACTTTTTCTTCTTTGTCGCCGCCCACTTTGGTGATTTTATTTTCCTGCAGAGCACGTAAAACTTTTGCCTGTGCGGATAAACTCATGTCGCCAATTTCATCTAAGAAAAGTGTGCCCCCATTTGCCTGTTCAAATTTACCTACTCGTTGTTTGATGGCGGAAGTAAACGCGCCTTTTTCATGACCGAATAATTCGCTTTCAATTAATTCTGATGGAATAGCTGCACAGTTTACTTCTACTAATGGACCGTTGGCGCGGTTACTTTGTTCGTGCAGCCAGCGCGCGACCAGTTCTTTTCCGGAACCGTTATCACCGGTAATTAATACACGTGCTTCTGTTGGCGCAACCTTTGCAATCGTTTCTTTTATTTTTAAAATCGGATTGGATTCACCAACTATATCTTTTGATTTTGCAATTTTCTTTTTTAAGATTTTTGTTTCTGTAACTAAAGAAACTTTATCCATTGCATTTCGAACCGTAATCAACAAACGATTTAAATCCGGAGGTTTTGGAATGTAATCAAAAGCGCCCTTCTTTACAGCTTCCACAGCAGTTTCAATATTTCCATGACCTGATAAAACAATCACAGGTATGTCGATGCCTTTCTGCTGCATTTCAGTCAGGACTTCAATCCCATCTTTTTTCGGCATTTTTACATCAAGAATAATTACATCATAATTATTTTTTTCAATTTTCTCTAAACCGATTTCGCCGTCTTCCGCTTCTTCAATGTCATATTTTTCGTACTCTAAAATTTCTTTCAGTGTTCTTCGTATTGCTTTTTCATCGTCAACAATTAAAATCTTTGGCATATTTTATAGCATTAAGTAGTAAGTAATAAGTGGAAAGTAACAAAATTTGTACCACAATTGGAAGTATAATTAAAGAAAAAACTATACTGAAGTGGTAATAATTATTTTTTAAACATCGGCAATGGTTTCAGCGGATGCTGAAAAAGATTTTTTGTAAATAACTTCGTCAGAAAAAAATGAAATCCTTTGTATGGAAATTTTTTTACGGTTTCTTTAATAAAAGATGTTGGAATTTCAAAATAAATAAATCCTAAAGAAACATCTGTCCAATCTGCTTTGCGAAAAATTTCTACGGCATCGGAAAAGTTTCTTTTATACGGTGTTGTTTTATGATGATTATCTATTATCAGCAAAATTTCTTCCGACCAGGTTTCTTTTTGTATTTGTACCAAATACTTTTTTGCTAAATCAATTGATGGTTGGAGGTAATCAAACGTGTTATTTGTCCAGATACCAATGTCGTGAAAGAAAGCTGCAATGGATATCTTTCAGCGTCCTGATTATTGCTCAGGTATAAAACAGTAATTGAAAAATCGATAGACATGGTTTTTATATTTATCATAATCATTTCCGATTATTGTTGAATACGAAGAAAAGAGTTCTTCAATAACGGGATACTGATGTGCAATATTAATCGACATATATTAAAAATAGAAAATAAAAGTGTGGGAATAAATTTCTCACTACTCACTACTCACTACTCACTACTCAAAAATGCAGGCTCATAAGCCGAATTCTGTTTCAACTCTATCATTTATCTGGGATAACAATCACTTGTTACCTCTATCCATCTACCCACCAACTCTAGCGAGCAGCTATCAAGCGTTGGTTTACATGATGTTTCAGCGTTTGGGGTTTACCAAAAGAATGCATTGCTGCAAACTTATTTTTCACCTTAGACGTATTTCTACGAATGTAATTTTCTGTGGCACTTTCCTCTCGCCTTAGGCGAAAACAGCCGTTAACTGTCAAACTGCTCTGTGCTGTTCGGACTTTCCTCCCTCATTGACTTCGACAAGCTCAGTCAGACAAAGGCGATAGATCGGCCTGCGATGTAAATTTAAGAATTAAGATTTAAGAATTAAGAATTATTTACATTTTACTCAAAAGCCATTACGTTTACACCTTCAGAATTTGATTTCCAATTGGTGGCGTGCAGCGTTCTTCCATTAAAAGTCATGGTAATAGTTTGTTTGCTAATTGTTGAAAAATAAATATCAGCACCTTTTAAAAAAGGAAATGCATTAAACGCTGCAATTGTAGTCAGGTTGGTAATTTTATTTTTATTGTCATCGTATGCAAATAAAGCAATCGTCGTATTTTCTTTAGAACAAAATGTGTTTGTTGTTAAAGTATTTCCATCCAATACTAACACATCCCGATTAGCAACTGCCGCCTGGCTTGAACCGAAGAATGCAGTGACACTTTGATTATCATCTTTGGGTAACGCTGCTAAAAATAATCCTGCAATGCTTGCGCCGGTAGGAAATGTTCTGAGGTAAATTAATTTATCACTTCGTGTAAAAGGTTCACGATAATAATGCACTTTTCTGCTTCCGGTAATATTATCATACACTACAAATTCATAGTAGTCACTTGAGTTTCCGCGAAACGGACCCCAAAACCCCTTCGCATCTGTATAGAAAGTTTTAAAAGGTGATGCGTTAATGCGAAACCCCGTTGTGGCATCCACTTTATATATTTCTATAGTAGTATTTGCCAGAAATTTATTTTCACCAAATGAACCTGCTTTTCCTGATAAAATAATATCAGTTTCTGAGGTATATTCTAAATTTGAAGGCGTAACTCCATCATTGAAAAATTTATACATAGCTTCAAACGTTTCAGTGCAGGTAGCCACTTGATAATGATCTTTATCATTAAATTTTACATTAGTTCCACCAGCTACATCATGTACGCCGCTTGCTATAAAATCAAAAGACGAATAAATATTTAAGATGGGCGTGCTGTCTTGTTGGTTAGGAGGAAAACCGGCTAACAATACTAAATGTTTCACCTTGTTTTTATGAGCAGCTAAATATGTTTGTACTACGCCTGTGCCTGCACTATGACCCACTAAATCTACTTGCGTTTTGCCTGTCTTTGCTAATACTTCGTTTACTAATTTATCCAAATCCTGTTGAGTGGTCGTGCCTCCCAATGAATTCCAGTCGAACGTATATAAATCCGCCTGAGAATATCCGTTAGAAGTAAACCGTTTTACCTGTTTTTCATATGTATCTCCGGATGCCAGAAAACCATGTACGAAGATTACCGGTGTTTTTCCGGAAGGAACCGGCTCATCTATAGGTAATTCATTTGTAGCACTTTCTTTTGTGCAAGAAAATAAGATGAAAATAAATAAACTGTAAAACAAAATCCGTTTCATATCAATTGGTTTAACTGATAATAAATTTACATAAAAATTGTTCAATTTACATACAATACTAATCCTTTCAAATAAGAACTTTCAGGATGGAAAATATTGATTGGATGGTCTGCAGGCTGTGATAGGTAATGAAGAATTTTTACTTCACGGTTTGCTTCAATAGCAGCGCTCATTACCGTCGCGTAAAATAATTCTTTGTCTACTACTTGCGAGCAAGAGAAGGTAAACAGAATACCGCCTTTGTTTATTCTTTTGAAACCTTCTGCATTCAATCGCTTATAGGCTTGTACAGCATTGTGTCGTTTGCTGATATTTTTTGCAAACGCAGGCGGGTCCAGAATGATGGTGTCAAAAGTTAAGTCGCTGATTTTAGTAAAATGAAATACATCATCACAAATAGAATAATGGTTGGTATTGTCATTGCCAAAATTTACAACAATATTTTTTGACACTAATTCCATCGCCGTTTTAGAGCTGTCGATAGATACCACTTCTTTAGCGTGATTGTTCAAGGCATAAATAGAAAATCCGCCACTGTAGCAATAGGTATTCAGAACAGATTTATTATTGCAATACTTCGTCAGTAAATTCCTGTTATCACGCTGGTCTAAAAAGAAACCGGTTTTTTGTCCGTGTTCAATATCTATTAAAAATTTATTGCCGTTTTCAACAGCGATAATTTCTTTCGATTCGCCTAGTAAATAAGTATTGATTATGGTTTCAGCATATTCCTTTGGTAAATACGCACTACTTTTATCATAAATAGTATCGATAAAAGAAAGTTCATGTTGGATGGCATTTTTAATTTCATTAACAGATTTATGCATGCCAATAGAATGACATTGAATAACAGCGGTTGTGTCATAAATATCGATTATCAAGCCCGGGCAATTATCACCCTCCGCATGAATTAAACGATAGCAATTTGTTTGTTTATTATTTATTAAGCCCAATGTTTTTCGCAGTAGAAAAGCCTGTTGAATTTTATTATTCCAGAAATCCTGATTGACATCTTCTTTTTTAAATGTCAGAATTTTTATGGCAATGCTTCCATGATAAAAGTGACCGATGCATAAAAAATTATTTTTAAAGTCTGATACTTCTACAATATCACCATCTTTTAATTTTGAGTCAAATGATTGTAAGGCACCGGAAAAAATCCAGGGATGAAAACGTTGTACAGAGCGTTCTTTTTCTTTCTTTAATTGAATTGTTGAATACATATTAACCGCAAAGTTAATAAAGTAAAGCGCAAAGTTTGCAAAGAGTTTTTCTTGAAAACTTTGCGTATTCCTTTGTGATCTTTGCCCATAACTATTATCTCGTTTATTTATACGAGTTGACTTTGTAAGCTTTGCGAAAAACTTTCCGAGCTTTGCGGTTAGATTTTTTCACGTGATAAGATTACATAAGTCGAATCAAATTCGTTCTTCTCGTCTTTTGGTACAGATTCTGTATGCATTACTTTCCAGTTTGAATCATCATATTCAAAATAGGTGTCGCCATCTATTTCTGTGTGCACTAATGTAAGGTGAATAGTATTTACCAAGGGCATTATCTGTTTATAAATTTCGCCGCCGCCAATAACAAAAATTTCCTCCTGATTTTTTTGCGCAGCAAAAACAATAGCATCATTAATTGTTTTAAAGACAAAACAGTTTTCAAAATAACATTCAAAATTTCTTGAAATAATTAATGAAGTCCTGTTTGGTAAAGGTTTCCCGATTGACTCAAATGTTTTTCTGCCAAGTAAAATATAATGGCCTGTTGTAATATTTTTAAAGCGTTTTAAATCGGAAGATAATTTCCAGAGTAATTGATTGTCTTTGCCAATCACGCCATTTTCAGCTACTGCTACAACTATGGAAATATTCATTTTATAAGTCAACAGTCGACAGTCCACAGTCGACAGATTTTATAGATTTTTTTAAAACAGTTAACGGTGGACTGTTGACCGTCGACTGACAAACTACACGGCTACTTCGCCTTTTATATGCGGATGACTTTGGTAATTTACCAATTCAAAATCTTCATAGGTAAAATCAAAAATAGATTTTATTTCAGGATTGATTTTTACTTGTGGTAATTCATAAGGCGTTCTGCTTAATTGCAGATTAACCTGGTCTATATGATTTGAATAAATATGCGCATCGCCAAATGTGTGAACGAAATCGCCTAATTCAAAATTACATACTTGCGCAATCATCATCGTAAATAAAGCATAAGATGCAACATTGAATGGTACACCTAAAAATGCATCGGCACTACGCTGATAAAGCTGGCAACTTAATTTTCGATCAATAACATAAAACTGAAATAAAGAATGACAAGGAGGTAAAGTCATTTCTTCAATATCGGCAACATTCCATGCGGAAATAATATGGCGACGAGAATCTGGATTGTTTTTTAAGTTGTGAATTAAATTTGTAAGCTGGTCGATTTCACCGCCGTTTCCATCCGGCCAGTGACGCCATTGATAGCCGTACACAGGACCGAGTTCTCCATATTGTTTTGCAAACGCATCATCATCCGCAATCTTCTCAGCAAACTCTTTCATTGATTCACCTTGGTAAGTATCGCTTTTTTTATATTTTGCAAAAGGCCAGTCATTCCAAATGTTACAACCATTTTTACATAGATACTGAATATTGGTGTCGCCGGAAATAAACCACAGTAACTCATACACTATAGATTTTAAATGTAATTTTTTTGTTGTGACTAATGGAAATCCATCTTTCAAATCAAAACGCATCTGGTAACCAAAAACGCTGATTGTTCCTGTGCCCGTCCTGTCTTCTTTTTTAATGCCGTTTTCTAAAATATGCTGTAAAAATTGCTGGTACTGTTGCATACTGTAAAAATAGAAAAGCTATTGTAATCTTTTATAAAACGATATAAACAGCCGGGTTTTTTTGTGAGAACTTATATTTTAAACTAAATTAACATCAAATCACCAATTCCCTAATTTAGCAGTTTTCTAATTCTAAGATAAATACCTATCTTTGCGCACTTATGTTTTTTAAGAAATCACTATATCTTTTGCTGTTTGTCACCATTTTAGCTTCATGCAGCCGCAAATACGACAAAGTATTTAAAGGCAACGACATAGAAGCTAAACTGAAATTAGCAGATGAGTTGTATGCAAAGAAGAAGTACGACAAGGCAATTCCGATTTATGAGCAGTTGCTGACTATTCTGAAAGGACAGAAGAGTGTGGATGATATTTATTATAAATATGCCAATTCTCATTATCAGAACGGTAATTATGAATTAGCCGCTTTTTATTTACGAAGCTTTTATAATACATATCCCACAAGCGAAAATGCTGAACAGGCTGCTTTTGATGAGGCAATGTGCTATTTAAAACTGTCGCCAAGATATTCTTTGGAGCAGGCAAGTACCCAAAAAGCGATTGATGCATTCCAGGAATTTGTAAACAGGTATCCAAAAAGCACCAGAATGGAGCAGGCAAACGGAAAAATTGATGAATTAAGAGGCAAATTGCGTAAAAAATCTTACGAAAGTGCTTATCTTTACTACAAGATTGGTGAATATCATGCTGCATCTGTAGCATTAACAAATTTTTTAAAAGATTTTCCAGAATATGAGAATCCTGAAAAAATTGAGTTTTTAGTAGTAAAAGCACTGAAAAAATATGCTGACGGTAGTTACCAAAGTAAAAGAGATGAAAGAATGACAGAAGAAGAGAAAGCTTATGTTGCATTCAAAGCAAAATATCCAAGCAGCACTTATTTAGCAGAACTGGATAAAATGCAAAAATCGAGAAAAAGTAAAAAAAGTAAAAAGTAGAGATATGTCAACTATTAAGAAAGAAGAAGGAAAAGCAGTATCTGCTTACATCGAAACAAGAAATTTAGATGAATTAACTGCAAAAACAGGAAATTTATACAAATCTATTAATGTAATTTCTGCTCGTTCATCTCAGATGAATGCAAAATTAAAAGAAGAATTACACCGTAAACTGGAAGAGTTTGCCTCTGCAACGGACAACCTTGAAGAAGTTTTTGAAAATCGTGAGCAAATAGAAATTTCCCGTTACTATGAGAAATTGCCTAAAACGACTATCATGGCTTTGCAAGAATTCCTGAATGATGAAACGTATTTCAAAGACAGAGAGGATTTGGCACAACCGAATTAACGATTGATATCATTCAATCATTGTTAATGTCATAGTTAATTATCCATCATAATACACGAACAATGCTGAAAGATAAAAAAATTTTGCTGGCTGTTTGTGGAAGTATAGCTGCCTATAAGGCAGCTTTTTTAGTGCGCTTACTTGTCAAAGAAGGTGCGCAGGTGAAAGTGATCATGACAAAATCTGCGACTGAATTTATATCACCATTGACTATGGCTGCATTGTCAAAAAATGAGTGCCAGACAGATTACGTAAATCCAAATAAAACAAACTGGAATAATCACGTGGACCTGGCACTTTGGGCAGATCTGATGCTGATTGCACCGACTACCGCAGGCACCATTTCTAAAATAGCAAATGGCTTGTGCGATAATTTATTGACGGCTGTTTATCTTTCGGCACGTTGCCCGGTTTTATTAGCTCCTGCTATGGATGAGGATATGTGGAAACATGCGTCTACAAAAAAAAATCTTCAGAAAATAAAATCTTTTGGAAATAAAATCATTTCTGTAAATGCTGGCGAGCTGGCGAGTGGATTGGTTGGCGAAGGTAGAATGGCTGAGCCTGAACAAATAATAGATTTCTTAAAAAATGAAATTAGAGTACAAAAATTTGATACTTCATCTGTTTTCTTTGATAAAACAATATTAGTAACTGCAGGACCAACTTACGAAGCAATAGATCCAGTTCGTTTTATCGGAAATCATTCTTCCGGAAAAATGGGCGTGGCTTTGGCAGAGCTTTTGTATGATTCAGGAGCTGATGTACATTTGGTATTAGGACCGTCGAAAATAAATGTGAAAGAAGGAATAAAGGTAACACGTGTATTTTCTGCGAACGAAATGTATGCTGTTTGTAAAAAGGAGTTTGCGCACAGTAGTATATGTATTTTTGCAGCGGCAGTAGCTGATTATACACCAAAAACGGTTTCCAATCAGAAGATTAAAAAAAGCGACGCTGAGTTTTCCGTTGTTTTAAAAAAGAATGTAGATATTGCTCTTGAATTCGGAAAAATCAAGAAAAAGAATCAGTTGTCAATTGGTTTTGCATTAGAAACAAACGATGAGTTAAAGCATGCTAAAGCGAAACTGGAAAAAAAGAATTTTGATATTGTTGTCTTAAATTCATTGAATGATAAAGGTGCCGGATTCCAGTTTAATACGAATAAAATAACGATTGTGAATCGTAACAATAAAATCACTAAATTCGAGTTAAAGAAAAAAGAAGAAGTGGCGGATGATATTATCGGAGAAATCGAAAAATTATTGAAATAATGAAGAAATTATTTTTAATACTTACTACTCTATATTTGCTACATAATACTTGCTTTGCGCAGGAACTTAATTGTACGGTATCAGTTAATGCACCAAAGAACCAGAATATTGATCCGCAGGTTTTTAAGAATATGGAAGCCTCTATCAGGGAATTTTTGAATGGAAGGAAATGGACGAATGATAATTATAAAGATGTAGAACGTATCAAGTGTAATTTAGTAATCAATATAACAGATATTCCCACTGAAGGTGAATATAAAGGAAGCGCAATTATACAATCACAACGACCTGTTTACAATACTAATCTAAATTCACTGATGTTGAATTTGCAGGATAAAACATTTGATTTTGCTTATTCTGATTTACAAAGTCTGGATTATAATGATAACGGTTATACTTCGCAATTGACTTCTTTGTGTGCTTACTATGCGTACCTGATTTTAGCATATGATTATGAATCGTTTGGCAAGGAAGGCGGCACTCCGTATTTTCAGAAAGCGCAGACCGTTTGCAATAATGTTCCGGCTAATGAAAAATCAAAATACAAAGGCTGGAGTCAGTTTGACGGCGGCGTTAGTTTTACCACAGGTACAATCAATCGTTTTGTGATGGCAGACAACTGGCTGAATCCACGTTATAAAGATTTCAGGGCAGCTTTTTTTGCATATCATTTTGATGGATTAGACAGAATGTACAATGATGCTTCACAAGGAAGAAGTGCTATCACTACGTCATTAACTTTGTTGCAGAATATCAATTCAGATAATCCTGGTTTATTGCCGCTGCGTAATTTTTTCCAGGCGAAGAGTGCTGAATTAATTAATGTTTATTCCAAAAGCGATATGACAGAACGAACTATTGCGGTGCAATTATTATCTGTACTGGATCCGATTAACGGAGATAAATACAAACAGATAGGCAAGAATTAAAGTTTACAGTTTACAAGGTCCGGTTGACAAATATTAATCCTAAATCTTACATCGTAATTCGTAAATCGTATATTTACAATCGTGTTACAATCGCTTTCCATAAAGAATTATGCCACCATTGAGTCTATCGATATTCAGTTCGATAAACAACTCAATATTATCACAGGCGAAACCGGAGCGGGAAAATCTATTTTACTCGGTGCGATGAATCTGATTTTAGGCAAACGTGCCGACACCAATGTTTTGCGAAACAAAGAAGAAAAATGTTTGGTGGAAGCTACCTTTTTTGTGAAAGGCTACAAACTTAAAAAATTCTTTACTGAGAATGATCTGGAGTATGAGGAT
>JAYVPA010000110.1:0-5911 GCA_043757615.1 Sphingobacteriales bacterium
AACTAGTTGACACAAAAATAGAGAAAGTAAGAGTAAGAACAATAAATGATTGCCTATTTGGAATTTCTGCAGAGGGTGATTACGCAGATTACAAAGAGAATTTTGCAGCATATGTAAATGAAGAACATCCATTCATACAAACAGTATTACAAGCAGCTTTAAAGCTAAATGTAATAAATCAGTTTGATGGATATCAAACAAGTGAACGTGATGTTTATCAACAAGTATATGCTATTTGGAGGGTTTTACAAGAAGATGGAGTAAGATATAGTGATATAACAACTACTGCAACCACTTCAGAAGGAATTTATTCACAACATGTAAGGTTTCTAGATGAAAGTATAAATTATTCACAAGCAAATTGTGTTGACGGCACAGTATTATTTGCTTCCATTTTAAGAAAAATCGGAATAGATCCATTTTTAGTACTCATTCCTGGTCATTGTTTTCTCGGATTTTATACAAATAAAAACCATGACAAATATTCTTGTTTGGAAACTACAATGCTTGGTCAGGTAAATTTAAATGCTCAAGAAAATAATAATGGTTTTTTTGATGATTTATTTGGTAATAATAAGAGAAATGATGCATCATATAATTCTTTTATTTCAGCAAATTCTTATGGTGTAAAGGAATTCAAACAAGCACAAATAACATCTAATGGATTTAAGAGCTATAATTCACAATATATGATTATAGATATTGAAGAAGCAAGAAATGAAGGAATTTTACCAATCAATTATAAAGAATAATGGGTTGTATGTATTATTTAACTAGTTACCCAAAAACTTTTTCATCAACTTCTTTAAAAATCATTTGCGTTTCGTTCATGGTTTTAATATTGTCATACACCAAAATCAAACTGTTACCGCTTTGTTTTAAGTTGCATTTCTTTTTAGAATTCTGGATATGTTCCATCACTTTTGGAAAGTAAGGACTTTCGTAATACGGTGATCTTGGATTATCTAAAAAGTAACAACGCAGTTTTCCATTTTTTAAAATGATGCGCTCAAAACCGATTTTTTTTGCAATCCAGCGAATGCGTAAACCATCAAATAATTCGTTGATTTGTTTGGGTAATTTTCCAAAACGGTCTTCTACTTTCTTCGCATACTTTTGCAGGTTTTCTTCATTTTCCACCGCATCCAATTCTGTATATAACCGTAAACGTTCATCCGTATTTTGCACATATTCTAATGGAATCAGCATTTCTACATCCGTATCAATCGTGCAATCGTACACAAATTGTTTTTGTTCTTCTATCTGTTCTTTGAATACATCTTTGAAGTCTGTGTATTTTAATTCCTGAATGGCTTCATCTAAAATTTTATGATACATCTCAAAACCAATATCAGCAATAAAACCGCTTTGTTCGCCGCCTAATAAATTCCCTGCACCGCGAATATCCATATCACGCAAAGCGATTTGAAAGCCGGAACCCAAATCGGAAAACTCTTCCAGTGTTTGCAAGCGTTTCCGCGCTTCATCTGTCAGCGTAGATTTTGGCGGTGCCAGTAAATAACAAAATGCTTTTTTGTTAGAACGCCCAACACGTCCACGCAGCTGATGCAAATCACTCAACCCAAAATGATGTGCGTTGTTGATGATGATTGTATTTGCATTCGGAATATCCAAACCGCTTTCAACAATATTGGTTGATAATAAAACATCAAATTCACCATTAATGAATTGCAGCATAATATCTTCTAATTGGTCTCCTTCCAGTTGTCCGTGTGCAGATTTAATCGTAACGTCAGGAACCAATCTTCGCAGCATCGTTTCCATCTCAATCAAATCTTTTACACGATTATGTACGAAATAAACCTGACCACCGCGATACACTTCAAACTCAATAATCTCCTTGATATTTTTCATATCAAAGACTTGTACTTCAGTGGTGATTGGAATACGATTCGTTGGCGGGGTCATGATATTTGATAAATCCCGCGCACCCATTAAAGAGAATTTTAATGTTCGCGGAATTGGAGTTGCCGTTAATGTCAGTGTATCAACATTCATAGAAAACTGACGCAATTTTTCTTTTGCAGAAACACCAAATTTTTGTTCTTCATCAATTACTAATAAACCTAAATCTTTAAAGACAAGTTCTTTATTCAGCAACGCATGGGTGCCGATTAAGATATCAATTTTTCCTTCTTTAGTTTTTTCTAAAGTATCTTTTTTTTCTTTGGAAGATTTAAAACGGTTTAAAAAATCAACGACAATTCCTTGTTCGTTCAAGCGGGTAGAAAATGTTTTAAAATGCTGCCATGCTAAAATAGTTGTTGGCACTAAAATAGCAACCTGCTTTCTGTCGGTTACTGCTTTGTATGCTGCACGAATCGCAATTTCTGTTTTTCCAAAACCAACATCACCACAAATCAATCTATCCATTGGATGCGGTTTTTCCATATCCGCTTTCACGTCAGCAGTAGCTTTTATCTGGTCAGGCGTATCTTCATACATAAAACTAGCTTCGAGTTCATCCTGCAAATACGTATCTTTATTAAAAGCAAAACCCGGCGCTAATTTTCGCTGCGCATATAATTTTATTAATTCTGCAGCGATGTCTTTTACTTTGCTTTTTGTTTTGTTTTTAAGATTCGTCCATGCATCACTTCCCAGTTTATTTACCTTGGGCTCATGTCCTTCTTTACCGGTGTATTTAGATATTTTATGAAGAGAATTTATGTTGACATACAGTAAATCCTGGTCTTTATAAATTAAGCGCACCATTTCCTGTGTCTGACCATTCACTGTGATTTTTTCGAGACCTGAAAATTTTCCAACACCATGATCAATATGTGTAACATAATCACCTGGGTTCAAATCTTTTAATTGACGAATCGAAATTGCTTTCGTTCTGTTGAAACCTGCTTTCGTTTTGTATTTATGATAACGGTCAAAAATCTGATGGTCCGTATAACAAGTTATCTGTAAATCCTTATCAATAAAGCCTTGTGCTAAATCTATATAACAAGGATTGAATTTAAGTTCCGCTTTTTTATCTGCGAAGATGTGATTGAAACGTTCAATTTGTCTCGGGTTTTCAGCGAAAATAAAATTATGGAAATGATTCTTTTGATGCTGTTTTAAATCCTGAATAAGCAAATCAAAATTTCGATTGAAAGATGGCTGTGGTGTTTGGTTATAAAGAATGGAATGTACATCATCTTTGTGCGAAAACTTTAATTGTGCTTCATTCTTTGAAGAACTTTGCATCACGATTCTATGATTAGAAATTTCCTTTTCCAATTCTTCAGGTGCGATGAAAAGCTGATTGAATGTTTTATCTAAGAACGGATGTTCTTTTATTTTACTGTTTTTTAATTTTTCAAATTCTTCTAACCCTTTGTCGTATTGCTTATCAATCAACTCTTTAAAAAATGCATAATCACGAAACCAGAGAATTGTTTTTTCTGGTAAGAATTCAAATAACGTTGAGACGGTTTCCTGTGTAAAATGCGCATTGATATTTGGAATAATAGTTAGCTCGGAAATCTTGCGTTGCGATAATTGTGTTTCAGGATCAAATGTTCTTAAACTTTCTACTTCATCATCAAACAATTCAATACGGTAAGGCAATTCATTACCAAAAGAAAATACATCTATAATTCCTCCACGAATAGAAAACTCTCCGGGCTCATATACAAAATCAGTTCTATTGAAACCATACTCAATCAGCAATTCCAGCATAAAATCAACATTGATTTTTTCACCGGTTTTTAAGAACAATGTATTCTCAATCAATTTTTCTTTTTGCACTAATAATTCCTGTAATGCATCCGGAAAAGTCACAATAAGTTCGCCACCTTTTTTTGCATTTAGCAATGCATTCAATGTTTGCGCACGCAGCAAAATATTATGATTGCTTTGCTCAGAAAATGAATATGCTTTTCTGTAAGAAGAAGGCAAGAACAACACTTCCTTTTTCTCTAATAAATTCTGTAAATCATTTTGGATATACTGCGCATCCTCTGCATCATTTCCAATAAAAACATGTGTAAAATCAGCTTGTAAAAAAACAGAAGCAACGATAAAATTTATGGAAGAGCCAATAGTTCCACGCAGCAATACACGAGACTGCGGAGATTGAATGTGTTGTAAGAGTTCCTGGGTTCGTGAGTCATCACGAAACAAGAATAGAAGTTGCTGCAAATCCATTTTATTAGTTTGCAGTTTACAAATTTATAGTTTGCAAATGCTGACGCAAAGATAATTGATTTAAAGAAAAAATCAGAAAGAGATTACAGATTAGTGCTGACCATGAAACTTGCCGGTACACAGTTCAGGTCTATTTTATTATAGGAAGAAACAAATTCTTCGATATAAATTTCATCACCGTCTTCGGCATATTCCAACAGTTCATTAATGTCTAATGATTTTTGTTTGATGAAACGCAGATAAATTGGCGGTTCGTCTTTTTTGCCAATATTGGATTTTAAAGTAATATTGAAATACACCTTACTGATATTGTCTTTGGATACCGTTAGAATCCCCTTTGATTTTTTAGACAAAAAAGAACCATAATTTAAAGGGTCAGCATTCAAAAATGCCTGTACGCAAGGACTGCCATTATTCCATTTCTGGTTATATTTTTCCAGTCCTTTATTGGATTGTACCGCAAAAGAAGCAGTACAAAGGAATAATATAAACAGGCTGGCAAAAATTCGCATAGGATAAAGTTATATAATTTTTCCCGATTTAAAAATTAGTGTTCTTAACTACAGTAATGTTAAAAACGCTTAAAAAGTTCATTTAGTATGTAAATAAAAAAGCCATCACGAAACTACGTGATGGCTTAAAAAATATGTATATGTAAAATATTATTTAATCAATTCTTTTTTAATCATTACTTTTTCTTTGCAGCAAGATGCTGTTGAATCCTTCATGATGCATTTTTTCTCTACAATCTTATGACCTTCAGCATCTATGTAAGTCGTATCCAATAAATAAGTACAATTTTTTCCTTCTTCACAGGCTTTGTCTTTTTCACAAATCATAGTTGCTGATGCAGCTTTTGCCTTATTTCCCATATGTAAACCATGACCAATGATATATGGTGCGATTACTAAAGAAACGATAGACATTAATTTGATTAGGATATTCATAGATGGACCGGATGTATCTTTAAATGGATCACCTACTGTATCACCTGTTACCGCTGCTTTATGTGGTTCGGATTTTTTGTAGAACATTTCCCCATTAATTAAAACACCTTGCTCAAATGATTTTTTAGCATTGTCCCATGCACCACCGGCATTGGATTGGAAAACGCCCATCAATACGCCAGAAACGGTCACACCTGCCAATAAACCACCTAATACTTCAGGTCCGAAAACGAAACCAACAACAATTGGTGTGATTAATGCAATTGCACCAGGCAACATCATTTCACGGATAGATGCTTCTGTAGAAATAGCTACGCATTTTTCATATTCCGGTTTTGCCTTGTATTCCATAATACCCGGAATTTCCCGGAACTGGCGACGAACTTCTTGCACCATATCCATTGCTGCTTTTCCAACAGCCTGAATGCATAATGCGGAAAAAATAAAAGGAATCATTCCACCAACAAATAAACCAGCTAAAACATCTGCTTTATAAATATCGATGTGTTGATTATCCGGCATTGCAATACCGACAAACGCTGCAAATAATGCTAACGAAGTTAAAGCTGCGGATGCAATGGCAAATCCTTTTCCTGTAGCTGCTGTTGTGTTACCAACTGCATCTAAATTATCTGTACGTTCACGAACTTCTGGTGGCAATTGGCTCATTTCTGCAATTCCGCCAGCGTTATCAGCAATTGGTCCGAATGCATCGATAGCTAATTGCATAGCAGTTGTTGCCATCATACCTGCTGCTGCAATTGCAACACCATATAGACCTGCACAATAGTAAGAACCCA
>JAYVPA010000111.1:0-22416 GCA_043757615.1 Sphingobacteriales bacterium
AAAGCGCGCGAAAATGCACGCGGTGTGCAGGATCATATCACCAAAGAAGTCTGGGAAAGTATTAATGAATATTATCAAAAAATAAACAGTAAAAAAATAGAAGACTTACTTGAAGCAGGTGAGCAGTTGCATGCAATTTCTACATTGATTGACGAAAGCCTTTATTTTTATGGTGTTGCTGAAGTTACTATGCCGCGTGGCGAGGGCTGGAACTTCATGAATATGGGGAAATTTATTGAACGGGCAATTCTGACCGCAGATATTCTCGATATAAAATTCAACGATATAGAATATGATTTACATAATCCGATGGATATTCCCTACTGGAGAAATTTACTGATGTCTGTTTCAGGGTATGAATATTATATGAAAAGTTATCATACCGGATTGCAGACGCAAAACGTATTGGACATGATTGTCATGAATACAAATTTTCCGCGTTCTATTTTATATTCCGTAAAAAAGATAAGTCACATCATGGAAAAAATTACGCAGGAAAATACAGATTCTGATGTGAACCTTGAAAAAATTATCGGGCGTTTGCGTAGTAAAATTGAATATTCTGATTTAGAAACAATTGCTAAAATCGGATTACATAATTTTTTAGAAGAAGTCATTGCTGATGTTTTCAATTTCAGTAATAAATTAAGTAAAGTATATTTTGCATACAATTAGTTAGTGATTAGTGAAAAGTAATTAGTGATTAGATTATAAAATAATAAATCCAAAATGGCTGTTTTTAAAATACAACATATCACTAAATATAAATATGACAGGCCTGTACGTGAAAGTGCGAACCAGATAAAAATATTTTCTTTTAATAAAATTGGCCAAGAAATACTGAGTCATGAATTAGTGATTACCGATGAGCCGATTATCAACAAATTCACTGACTATTGGGGCAACACTGTTGGTTTCTTTACTGTTTCCAGACCGCATGAAGAACTAATTATTGACAGCAGATTAATTGCAAAAACATTTATTTACGAAATTGATGAAACACTTTCTACAAAAAATGACTGGACAGTTTTAGAAGAAGAAATTTCTAAGAATATCATTTTACTGGATTTGGTTCAGAAAGAAAAAATAAAAGCGCAGGAAAAAATAAAATTATATCTGGATGATATTAACGCGCAACAACTTTCACCATTAGAAGCTACAAAGAGATGCTCGCAGTTTATTTTTGAAAATTTCAAGTATATAAAAGGTATCACTAATGTAGAAACTACAATTGATGAAATTTTAGAATTCCGCTCAGGTGTCTGCCAGGATTTTGCCCATGTTTTATTACAGCTATTGCGTACTATCGGCATTCCAAGCAGATATGTAAGCGGTTATATTTGTCCGAATAAAAATGGAATGCGCGGCGAAGGTGCGACACACGCCTGGGTAGATGCCTATTTGCCGAACTTAGGCTGGATTGGATTTGACCCTACTAATAATTGTTTTGCTAATGAACATCATATTCAATTAGCAGTCGGCAGAGATTTTTCAGACTGCACACCTGTAAAAGGAACTTTTAAAGGTCCTGCGAATCATGATTTAATGGTGTATGTTTCTGTTGGCTATGAAGACGGAACTACATTTGAAGATGAAAATGAGGTAATGATGAACAAAGAAGAAAGCGATGCTATTCCGATCATTCATGTGCAGCAGCAGCAATAATTAATCATTTGTCCATTTTCCAGGACTATTTTCATATTTCAGACTTTCCTGTAATAACTTTATAAATTCATTTCGTGGAATTTCTTTTGCACCTAATGTTGCCACATGGTCAGTATGCACCTGTGCATCTATAAAATGAAAATCTTTTTGTTTTAAAAGTTCCACCAGCTTTATCAATGCAAATTTTGATGCATTGGTTTGGGCATGAAACATCGATTCTGCAAAAAAACATTTACCTAAACTTACACCGTACAAACCGCCGACAATCTTATCATTGCTCCAAACCTCTACAGAATGCGCATATCCTAAATCATATAATTTTGTATATGCCTCTATCATTTCATCCGTAATCCAGGTATCGGTTCCATCCTTACGTTCTACAGCAGCACAATGCTGAATGATGTTTGAAAAATCAATATCAAATGTTAGCCGAAATTTGCTGCTGTTTAGTACACGGCGCATACTTTTAGAAATATGCAACTCATCTAACAGCAGAATAAATCTGTCTTCCGGTGAGTGCCAGATAATCGGTTCACCCTTACTGTACCATGGAAAAATTCCTTGCTGATATGCCAGTAATAATCGTTCCGAAGACAAATCACCACCAATAGCAACAATACCATCTTCCGCACCATCGACAGGCGGAAAAGTGAGTGTTGAGTTTAATAAATATACTGGCAAATTAGTTAATTACAGGATTCTACTGCTGCTGAAATACCTCTGTCGTGCAGCGCATCTTTCATCGGAATCAATTTTGTTTCATCCCCATGCTGTACAGCATATTTTCCTTTATAGTGAATGAACATAGAACATTGTGTTGCCTGTTCCATTGTATGACTGCAAATCGCCATTAATGATTCAATTACCCATTCAAACGTATTTACATCATCATTAAAGACAACCAGCTGATGACTGAATTCAGTCAAAACCTCTTCCAATACATCTACGTCTTCCTGTACCAGCGTATCCGAATTAAAAGAATAAATACTCATTAAGCGATAAATTTACTACACAAAATTACGAAAAAAATGAGATAAGAGTAAAAACTGTGTTTTAAAAAAATAAAAAACTTAGCAGATAACTATATCTTTTTTATAGCGAGGACGGGAGTTAAACCCGTGTCCGCCAACTGGCGGATATGAATCTTAGTTGGCATGGATTATTTTCCATATACATTCTCTACCTTTTGCAGATTTTACTTCTTTTTCCCTTTCATGTCAGTTTGCTTGTTTCAAATACTTCTGTATATAATATTTTCCAAGATCTGAATTTAATAATCCATCCATTTGTAGCAAATTGGTTATGTGACAATAGTCTGTTGTTTAACTCTGATGTAAAATTTATATAGATTTTATTATAATTCTCATAATGTAAAACATATACAGTAAATATAATCAATAATGTAAAAAGGTTTAGCAGATAATTACTAAACCTTTTTCTTGTAGCGAGGACGGGAGTTGAACCCGTGACCTCAGGGTTATGAATCCTGCGCTCTAACCATCTGAGCTACCTCGCCATAATTCTTAAGAGGTGCGAAGATAAGTAATTCTAAAGATTCTACCAAATTCAACTGAAATATCAATAGAATATAAGCTTTATAGCCAGCGCATTCATGTAACCCATCATTAACGGGTTCATTACCCATTTTCGGTTGATGTGTATTTTAAAAATTGTTTTAAAAGTACTATAAAATTTCCTCACTTCAAATTGTCTTAAGGGTGGATTTATGGGAAGAAAATTGATTGAAAAGCTAACTAAATAAAAATTACTTTTGAATTTTCGTTCACTTTCTTTTTGTTTTTTGTATCATCTATAAGATGATACATCCTGCCTGCAGATTTAGTCGAAGCAAGCAAATCTCCTTGTAGTTCAATATAATCTACGTACCATATTTTACGCTCGTTATCTTCTACAAATGAGAATTTGTCACCTGCAACTAGGCTTTGTAATTTTGCTATCATGTTGAAAGTTAACGAAATAAAAGCACATAATTAAACTTATTGCAGTTTAAATATCAGATGCAGCAGCTTCATCTATATACCAAAACAAGGTCCCACTTTCAGGTTTAATTAATTGAGCAGGATATCTTCCAGGCTGATAAGGTGCGTTTAAAATTATATTCAGCATTTCTGACTTTTCTTTTCCGGTAACTAAAAATAAAATATTATCAGCCTTGTTAATCAGTGGCGCAGTCATTGTTACGCGAAACATTTCCTGTTCTTTCACATACACTTCTTTAACCAGATGTATTTTTTCATGAATAACATCTGTCAGTGGAAATAAAGATGCCGTGTGCCCATTATCACCTAATCCTAATAATATCAAATCAAATTGTGGCTCTTTATTATTAAAAAAATATCTGATTGTTTCTTCGTATTGTTCAGCAGCTTGTGCAGGTGAGAAATTTACAGGAATAACAAAAATGTTTGATGCCGGTATTTCAATCTTATCAAGCAATAAGGATTTTGCAGCATTTGCATTATTCCGTTCATCATCTGATGCAACACATCTTTCATCACCCCAGAATACAAATACATTCTGCCAGTTAATCTGTGATTGATAATCCTGTTGCACTAATAATGAAAATAATTTTTCAGGTGTTCGTCCGCCTGAAAGTGCAATAACAAATTTGCCTTTTTCTGTAATTTTTTTTTTTGACAATGAAACAATAAAATCTGCAGCTGCTCTACTTAGCTCATCTGCATTTTTAAATATTTCAATCTGATTCTTTTTTCCCATTATTAAACTTTCAGCATGGTTTTTCTGGCGGCATAACAATCCAGTT
This sequence comes from Sphingobacteriales bacterium, assembly GCA_043757615.1. GTDB lineage: Bacteria > Bacteroidota > Bacteroidia > Chitinophagales > JADIYW01 > JADJSS01. Next base: position 4,451 of record JAYVPA010000111.1, read on the forward strand.
GTGCCCATCTTTTGCAATAAGTGCTTCTGCATCTTCAGGCCCCTGCATTCCTGCAGCGTAATTAGGAAAACTTGCAGGATTTGTTTCCCATGATTTAATAATCGGCATCAGAATATCCCAGGCTGCTTCCACCTGGTCTGCACGCATAAACAAGGTAGAATCGCCCTGCATAATATCCAGCAATAATGTTTCGTAAGCTTCCGGTGCACCCGATGAATATGCATCCGTATAATTAAATTGCATTTCTACAGGTGACAGCAACATTTCCAAACCCGGGCGTTTTGCCTGAAAACGAAGACGGATGCCCATGTGCGGCTGTATGTTTAATATTAACCTGTTTGGCTCCCAGTTGCCTGTAGCTTCAACCGGAAATGACTGATGTGGTACAGGGCGGAATTGTATGGTAATAACTGAAATAGGTTCATTCATGCGTTTACCTGTGCGTAAATAAAATGGTACATCCTGCCATCGCCAGTTATCCAGATAAAATTTAACGGCAGCAAATGTTTCTTTATTTGAATTCGAATTTACATCAGGTTCTTTTCTATACCCTTTTACTTTTTTCCCTTGAATCCAGCCATCTCCGTATTGACCGCGCACTGCATATTTATGTACATCTTCCGGTCTGAATTTTCTTAATGCATTTAACACGTCAACTTTGCGGTTACGTACTTCATCTGCATTAAAAGAAACAGGCGGTTCCATAGCAATCAGACAAACCAGTTGCAAAATATGATTCTGTATCATATCGCGCAATGCACCTGCAGTTTCGTAATAGTTGCCCCGATTCTCCACTCCTAATTGTTCTGACACAGTTATCTGGACATGATCAATATAGTTTCGGTTCCAGATGGGTTCGAACAATGCATTTGCAAAACGAAATGCTAAAATATTTTGTACGGTTTCTTTTCCTAAGTAATGATCAAGACGATAAATCTGGCACTCATCAAAGATGCTGTGTAATAGTTGATTTAATTCTTTTGCACTTTGTAAATCGTGACCAAATGGTTTTTCAATCACAATGCGGCTTGTTTTTTTATTCTGAGCTAATTTTGTTTTACCGATTTGCGTTGCGATGTCATCAAAGAACATTGGCGGTACCGCCATATAAAATATTCTATTTGCAGTTGCGTTCCATCTTTTTTCTAAAATCTTTATTTGCTTTTCAATATTTGTATAAGTGGAAGTATCTGCAACTTCACCTTTATGATAGGTCAGGCACTGAGCAAACTTATCCCATTCTTTCTTTTTTGTTTTTCCTCTGCGAGAAAATTTGTCAACTCCATCCTGCAAGTGTTTTCGAAACTGGATTTCTGTTTGTGCACTGTGGCCAACACCAACCATAGCAAAGTTTTCATGCATCCAGTTGTCTAAATATAAATTATAAATTGCAGGCACGAGTTTCCGCCAGGTTAAATCGCCTGTTGCTCCTAAGATAACAATGATGGTTGGTTCTGCCTTTATAATTGTTTCCATGTTATTTATTTTTGAGTCCAGTGTGTATGAAAAATTCCTTCACGGTCTGTTCTTGCATATGTGTGAGCGCCAAAATAATCACGTTGTGCCTGTATCAGATTCGCCGGCAACCATGCACTCCTATAACTATCGTAATATGCTAATGCCGACATCATTGCAGGCATTGGTATTCCTTTTTCTGCAGCAGTGCTTATTACCTTACGCATATGTGTTTGCGTAGCTGCTAACTTATCTGAGAAAAAATTATCTATCATTATATTTGCTAACTCAGGTTGCTGCTTATATGCATTCATAATATTTTCTAAAAGTGTTGCCCTGATAATACATCCGCCGCGCCATATTTTTGCAACGTTTTCTAATTTTAAATTATACTTGTATTCCTTAGAAGCATGTTGTAACAACACCATTCCTTGTGCATAGGCTGTGATGATTGCAAAGTAAAGTGCCTGTTCTGTTTGTATTATTAATTCTTCCTGATTTACCTGAAAAACGTTATCTGCACTTTTTAGTTTTGCAGATGCTTCCACGCGTTCCAATTTAAATCCAGACAATTCTCGGGCTGCAACCGCTGCATCTATTAAAGGAATTGGCACCACTAAATCCATCGCATTTTGTGAAGCCCATTTTCCTGTTCCTTTTTGGCGTGCACCATCGACAATTATATCAACTAAAGAGTTTGTAGTCAACTCATCTTTCTTTGCAAAAATATCTGCTGTAATTTCAATTAGAAAAGATTGCAGGATGCCTTTGTTCCACGCTGAAAAAACTTCGTGCAATCCATTATTATTTAATCCGCCAACTTTTTTAAGTAAATGATATACTTCAGAAATCAATTGCATGATACCATATTCAATTCCATTGTGCACCATCTTAACATAATGTCCAGCAGAGCCTGTACCAAGGAAAGTGACACATGGTTCATTATTTACTTTAGCAGAAATTGCTTCCAGCATAGGCGAGATGTGCTTATACATCTGCTCTGAACCGCCGGGCATAATACTGGGTCCGAAACGTGCACCTTCTTCCCCGCCGGAAACACCAATCCCCATAAAATGCAAACCCGCTGCCATAAGTGATTCGCAGCGTCTGTCTGTATCTGTAAAATGGGAATTGCCGCAATCAACTATCATATCATCTTCAGAAAGCAATGGTTTTAATTCATCAATTACTGCATCTACTATAGCACCTGCAGGAACGAGCAATAATATGATTCTCGGACTTTTAATGGCATCAATAAAATTATCTAAATTATCAGTTCCAAGAATCTTATAATCATTCGTTGCTTCATTCTTGAAATTTTCTACCTGCTTACTATCTTTATCAAAACCGGCTACACTGAATCCATGATCCCACATATTATAAACAAGATTACGTCCCATCGTGCCGAGACCAATCATTCCGTAATCATATTTTTGCTCTTCCATTATTTTAATTTATTTTATAATCCGATATTTTTAAAATATTCTTTCGCGCTATCCAAATTTTTATAGTGAAGACTTGGAATACCTATAGATACTGCCATTTCAACATACAACAAACGATCATCCACATATAAAATGTTTTCTTTTTTTGTTTGTGATGCATCTAATGCCATAGTATAGATATCACGATCCGGTTTTCGCAAATGCACATAACAGGATGATACAAAAAAATCAAACAGTTCTGTCAGTTTAAATTTTTCTATCCGGTATTCATTTAAATCCCGTGCTTCATTGCTTACTGCTATTACTTTGAAACCATTTTGTTTCTTTAACATTTTAAAATATTCAACGGCACCTTCAATTGGGACGGATTGTTCGAACATAAAATTTTTAAAATCCTGTGCCGGAAAATTTCTTTCTACGTGAAATACGGTATACTGTAAATAATCATCAAAAGATGCTTTTCCTAATTCATAAGTATCAAAGAAGAGTGAATGACGATCTTCCATCTCCTGTTTATCCAACCCAAACTTTTGCCTGCTTCTTTCACGTGCATTCCTGTCCCAGCCATTACTAAGCAATACGCCGCCGATATCTAAAAATAAAGTGGTTATTTTATTATTTTCCATTGGTGCAAATTAGTTATACTTTCGTTAACGCATTATAAATTTCTTCCAGATTTTTATTAATCTCTTTTCCAAGTTGTATGTAAATCACCCGCCTTCCTTTATCACTCAAAGACCTGAAATCACCCAACGCCTGTGCCTGATGTAAGGTGCCAAAACTCACGGTTTCGCCGGGGATATCAATATCGTTTGCAGCATCGTCTGCTGTAACAATGATATACAATCCTGTATCGGGTCCGCCTTTATGCAGCTGCCCTGTAGAATGCAGGTAACGCGGGCCATATCCAATAGTTGTTGCTACTTTCAGCTTATCTCTTAACTGCATTCGTTCTGACTGCAATATAGCTGTCCGTTCGGGTGTTTCTTCTAAATATGCTAGCAGTGCAATATAATCACCCGGCTTTGCCTGTTCCATAAAACTTTCTAAAGATTCTCTTAAAGAAGAATAATGATTTAGTTTTTTTGCAGCATAAATAGAAATATTATTTTGCGTTAATAATGGCTGCTGCATTTTAAACGTACCGGTGGAATTCCATTCTTTCAATAAATCATTTGTATTCTTTTTTCCTTCTGCAACATTTGGTTCATCAAAAGGATTTATACGCATCACAATGCCTGCAACTGCTGTCGCTATTTCCCAGCGATAATATTCTCCTGCCAAAGCCATATTATCTTTTAATTCAACACTTACAACAGGATGTCCGGCTTCTTTTATTTTATCCAGTTTCGTGAATGTACTTTCGTTATCATCTTCTGTGAGATACATATGAACGAATACACGGTCTTTGCCATAACAATCGGGTGAACCCAACAATTCACCGGCAACAGGAATCAATCCTTTTCCATGTTTGCCTGTACTTTCTGCAATCAGTTGTTCCACCCACAAACCGAATGCATGTATGGAAGATGATAACACAAATGTTATTTTGTCTTTTCCGTGTTGTTGCGCTGCGCCTAATGCGAGGCCTAAACTTATGCCGGGATTACTTTCTATTGTATCCCAACTGCAAGCAGCTTTCATCTGTGCCGCATTCTCTAACATCGATTTTATATCAATGCCCATTAATGCCATTGGCAATAAACCGAAATTAGAAAGTACAGAATAACGTCCGCCGATGTCTGTTGGATTTGCAAATACTTTTCTGAATTTATACTGACCTGCTATCTCGACTAAAGAAGTATTTGCATCCGTAATAGCAACAAAATTATTACCGGGATTTACTGCATTTTGTTTCTGTAATTCAGCATAAAAATATTTAAAGAAACTAATCGTTTCCATTGTATTTCCTGACTTGCTTGCAACAATAAAAAGAGTTTCCTGTAAGTTTATATATTTCTCCAGATGCGAAATTGCTACCGGCGCGGTATTATCCAGGACTAATAATTCAGGATAACCAGCAGCGCTTCCGAATGTTTCCCTGGCGACCTCTGAACATAAACTGCTGCCGCCCATTCCTAATAAAACCACATAGCGAAAACCGTCATCTTTTATTTTGTTTGAAAATGCAATCAATTCATCTGCATTAGCGGGCAAATCCAACCAGCCTAAACGATTGCTTATTTTTTCTGCCTGATCAATATCCGCTCCCCATAAATAAGCATCTTTTGCAAATAAACGTTTAGCTATTTGCTCCTCATCATATATGCTATAAATATCTTTCAATTCATTTTTAAGTATCCCAAAATCTATATTTTGTTTCGTTTCCATTTTACTTAAAGTTATTATTTTCAATTTCAATAATCTTATTTATTCTTTGCTGATGACGTGCTTCATGAGTAAATTCTGCTTTTAAAAATGTAAATACAATTTCGCGTGCTAACTCAATTCCTATGATGCGTTCACCCAGACATAATACATTCACATCATCATGTTCAACAGACTGGTGTGCTGAATATGTATCATGACAAACACCGGCTCGTATGCCTTTGAATTTATTTGCAGCAACAGAAACACCAACACCACTACCACAAATCAGAATTCCTCTTTGTACTTCATTAGAATGTATTGCATTTGCAATTTTTATTGCATAATCAGGATAATCTGCCGGCGATTCATCATAAGCTCCTAAATCTTTTACATCATAACCTGCCTGTTGCAAATCATCCAACAATATTTTTTTATAGTTGAATCCTGCGTGATCTGATGCAAGTACTACTTTCATTTTTTATTAATTAATTTCTTTACTGTTTTTACAACGTTTGCGGCAGAAAATCCAAAATGTTTAAATAAATCTTTATCCGGTGCGCTTTCACCATATCTGTCAATTCCTATTACTGCACCGTTTTCACCAACCCATTCACTCCATCCTTGTGTTGCACCGGCTTCAATAGCTACTCTTCGGTTTACAGCCGGCGGTAATACTTTGTCTTTATATCTTTGAGATTGATTTCTGAATAAATCCCAGCTTGGCATACTCACTACTCTTGCATTAATTTTATTTTTTTGCAGCAGTTGTTGTGCTTCTAAAATTAGTTGCACCTCGGAACCTGTTGCAATCAATATAACGTCAGGTTTTAAACCTTGTTCGGCAGATAAAATATACGCACCTTTTTCTACGCCGTCTACCGCAACTTTTTTTCTATCAAATATTGGCAGTTTTTGTCGTGAAAGCACCAGCATCGTCGGACCATCCGTTTTTCTAATTGCGGTTCGCCATGCATCTGCTGCTTCATTTGCATCTGCCGGACGAATCAAAGACAAACCCGGCATGGCACGTAAAGAAGCGAGTTGTTCAATCGGCTGATGTGTTGTGCCGTCTTCACCCAATCCGATAGAGTCGTGTGTCATTACATAAATTACGGGCAGTTTCATTATACATGCTAATCTTATTGCAGGGCGTGCATAATCTGTAAAAATGAAAAATGTAGAACAGAAAGTACGCACCCCACCATGCAAGGTCATTCCTGAACTAGCCGCACACATTACATGTTCCCGGACACCCCAGGCCATATTTCTGTTTTCATAATTTTCTTTTGAAAAATAGTCTGAAGATTTAATCATAGTTTCTGTAGAAGGTTCGAGGTCTGCACTGCCGCCCATCAGCCAAGGTAAATGCGGTGCAATTGCGTTTATTACATCCGCAGAAACCGAGCGTGTTGCTTTTGTTCCGTCAGCAGGTTTGTAAACAGGAATTTCTTTGTCCCAGTCTGCAGGCAATTCTTGTTTTAAATAGTTAGAAAATTGTTTGTATGCATCTGGATATTTTGATTTATAATCACTCAATTGTTTATTCCAGTTTTTTTCAGATTGTTTCCCTGCACTGACAGTTTTTTTCATGGATGATTTTACATCTGCAGGAACATAGAATTTTTTATCTTCGGGCCAACCATAAAATCTTTTTGTAATTTTTATTTCTTCTTCACCTAAAGGCGAACCATGCGCTTTCGGACTATCTTGTTTTGGTGAACCATACCCGATATGTGTACGCAAAATAATTAAGGATGGTTTATCTGAAACGTCTTTTGCATTTTGAAATGCTTTTGAAATCTCTTCAATGTCATTTCCTTTATCCCCTAAATCCTGCACATGCCAGTGATATGCTTCAAAACGTTTTGCCTTATCATCCGAATAAGCTAATGACGTATTTCCTTCTATTGAAATATGATTATCGTCATACAAACAAATCAGTTTGCCCAATCCTAAATGCCCGGCAACAGAAGCTGCTTCATGTGATGCACCTTCCATGAAATCACCATCGCTGCAAAAAACATACGTATGATGGTCAATAATTTTATTATCCTTTTTATTAAAAACAGCTGACAAATGTGCTTCTGCAATTGCCATTCCTACAGCAGTCAAAATTCCTTGTCCCAATGGTCCGGTTGTAGTTTCAATTCCGGGAGTTAATCCATATTCAGGATGTCCGGGAGTAATGCTATTTAACTGACGGAAGTTTTTTATGTCTTCTAAAGAAATTCCATAACCTACTAAATGTAATATTGCATATTGTAACATAGATGCATGTCCGCAGGACAACACGAATCTGTCGCGATTAAACCATGCAGAATTAGACGGATTGTAACGAAGATGTTGTGTCCATAATACATAAGCAGCAGGTGCTAATGCCATTGGCGTTCCGGGATGTCCCGAGTTTGCTTTCTGTACTGCATCCATTGCAAGACAACGTATCGTATTGATACATTTTTCATCAAGCGCTGATTTTTTCATCTGTATAAAATTTATTGCTTAATTATACCAAGACTTATTTGTTAATAGTTTTTGAGCTTGTCAAACTTTCTTTTAAAAACAGATTGACTTCAACTGCATGTTCTATATTATCGTCTATAAGTATGATTTCATTTTCAGTTAATTTTTTTCCGTCCATTATAATAACCATTTCCCCTTCATCTTGTTTTTGATTAAATGAAATTTGATAGAAAGTATTTTTATAACGATAACGGACTTTGAAAGATTCCCAGTCAGCCGGAATGCATGGCGCAAAACTTAACTTATCCGCTTCCTGATTTATTCCTAATAAAGAACCAATAATAAGCTGATACATCCAACCTGCGGAACCAGTGTACCATGTCCAACCGCCACGTCCTGTATGCGGGGAAACTGCATAAACATCTGCTGCCATTACGTAGGGCTCCACCTTGTATATCGAAATATCTTCGTAAGATTTCCCATGATTAACCGGATTTATCATTTCCAGTAATTCCCATGCACGTTTATTATTGCCCAATTTAGCTTGGGCCATAATCATCCATATGGCAGCATGTGTATATTGTCCGCCGTTTTCACGTACGCCGGGAACATAGCCTTTTATGTAACCCGGCTCCAGTTCCGATTTATCAAATGGCGGATCGAGTAACTGAATCAAACCACGTTCTTCATTTACAAGTCGTTTGTCGGCAGAAGCCATTCCTGTTATCGTATGTTGACTCTCTCCTGCACCTGATAATACTGACCAACTTTGTGCAATAGAATCTATCTGACATTCAGGATTGCTGATATTGCCTAATGGCGTGCCGTTATCAAAATAAGCACGTTGGTACCATTCTCCGCTCCAACCATTTTTCTCAATATTTTCTTTTAATGTTTTTGCTTCTGTTTTACATTGCTCAACAAATGCAGCGTCATTTTGCAACTGTGCCACCGGAATAAATCGGTTTAATACATCGTACAAGAAAAATGCAAGCCATACACTTTCTCCTTTACCTTCTCTGCCTACTTTATCCATACCATCATTCCAGTCTCCTGTTCCCATTAATGGTAGACCATGAACACCAAATCGTAATCCGTGTTTTACCGCTTTTACGCAATGTTCATATAAGCTTGATGTTTCATTGGATTGGTGATTCAATTCATAATATGATTCTTCTTCGTGATTTAATAATCTTCCTTCCAGAAAATGTACAGGTTCATTTAATATTGTTATATCACCTGTTCCTAAAATGTATTTTGCAGTTACAAACGGAAGCCATAAATAATCATCTGAAATGCGTGTTCTCACACCGCGACCTACCGGCGGATGCCACCAGTGCTGCACATCGCCTTCTTTAAATTGTTTTGAAGCACATAATAATATCTGATTCCTAGTTAGTTTTGAATCTATATGTATAAGTGCAATAGTATCCTGCAGCTGATCCCTAAAACCATAAGCACCACCTGACTGATAATAACCGCTACGCCCCCACATACGACTTGATAATATCTGATAGGTAAGCCAACCATTTGCGAGTAAATTTACAGATGTATCAGGTGTTTCAATTTGTATAGAACTGATAGTTTGTTCCCAATATGTTTTTACTTTTTCCAATGATTGATGCACGGAATTGGCTGTACGGAATTGCCGTGAAATACTGCTTGCATCGCCAAGATTTTTTCCTTCTCCAAGTTTAAAAATGATTTCCTTTTCTTCTCCTTCTGCTAAATCAACAGATACCTGAATAGCTGCACATGGATCTAATCCTATACCAATCTTTCCTGAAAGTTTAAGCCGTGTCATTGCTGCAGGATTTCTTAAAGAACCATTACGACCTATAAATTCATTTCTGTCTCCGGTAAATGTTTTAGTTCCTCCATCAGCATCAAAAAATGCTATGCGGTCATTAAATTCCATACTGTATGGATTTTTTGCAAAGATTGCTCCGCTTTCAGTATCCAGTTCTGTAACTATATACATGGCTGATTTAGATCTCAATTCACCTAAGACCCATTCCGTATATCCTGTCACACTTATTTTACGCGCCTTTCCCGAATTATTTTTTAATCGTAAAACAGTAAATTTAATTGAGGCGTTAATATCCACATAAAAACAGGTTTCAGAATGTATTCCTGCATCTTCACATTCAATAATACTGTAGCCAAAACCATGCCGTGTGATATAATTTAAATTGAAATTTTTCGAAAAAGGTATGGGCGACCAAAAGTAACCTGACTCTTCATCCCTCATATAAAATGCTTCGCCGCTTAAATCTGATATCGGATCATTTTCCCATGGTGTCAAACGCATTTCGTGTGCATTTTCACTCCATGTGTAAGATTGTCCGCTTTCAGATACTACGGTTCCTATATTAGAATTGGCAATTACATTTACCCAAGGCGCAGGTGTTCTTTTATCGGGTGAAACTTCAATCAGATATTCTTTTCCATTTTCAGAAAAACCACCGAATCCATTATAAAATACAATATCTTTCGGTAATGTTAAAGATGACGGCGAAGGCACATATGATTGTATCGGTGTAAACAAAGGAACAGGCGTTTTCGAAACAGCTTTTCTATTTACATGATCTGCCAGCGTACCGCCTTCTGATGAAATAATCACACGTGCTACTGTTTGAAACAAGATGCGGTCTTCATTTGATATCTGGTCTGAGTTTCTTACAAAGATTCCACCCGGACGATCAGTCATTTGTGCAGCAATTAATCCTGTTATCTGATTTTGTAATACTTGCCGGTAGCCACCATGACCATCATTCCAGATAACCAAATCAACTATCAATCCTTTTAGTCTCCAGTATGTATGAGCCTGTATCAACTGTATGACTAATTCAATATCTGTATGTTCTTCTATTTTTAAAAGTACAATCGGTAAATCTCCCGAAATCGCATAAGGCCATAGACCAGGTTGTCCTTTATGATTCTGAATAAGAATGCCGGAATCAGCACGCAATGCAGGATTAATATATAAAACTGAATTTGCTAATCTTGTATATAATTGTGCTTCTGATTCTGTAGCATTTATTTGTCTTAATACAACCTGATTATGTGTCCATGCTAACTCGAATACACGGTCTTTATGATGTTTATCTTGATATTTATCTGTAAGACTCTGACATATTTCACGTGTTTCGCCAATGCCAATTATCATATCAACTGCAATCATTTCTTCCGGCTCCAGTATAATTTTATACCGTATCGAAACAACTGGATCCAACACAGAACCCTGGCTATTCGTCAGCATTCCTTTTGTTGTCATCGACTGTGGATTGGCAACGGTATTGCCTCTGCCGATAAATGCAGAACGATCTGTTTCATAAGAAACTTCTTCTACCTCTTTATTATGCACTTTCATAAGATGCAGCATCCATGGCATTTTATCTTCTACTGAGCGTGGTCTGCGTGTACATAAGATTGCATTTTTCTGAGACAGAATTTCTGTCTGTACGAATAAATTCCCAAAAGCCGGATGAGCAGCATCTGCTGCAGCATGTTGAATCACTACTTCTGCATAACTTGTTACATCAATGGTCTTTCGTTTGGATGAACGGTTAGTGATATGGATTCTTCTCATTTCTATATCATCTTCCGGCGAAACAACAATTTCCGTATGTGTTTCAATTTCATTATTTAATCCATGAAAATCTGCACGTCCCTGTGAAAATGCTGCTTCATATACTTTACTTCTCTGAAGTGTAGGTTGATAAGCAGTTGACCAGTAATTTCCTGTTTCTAAATCACGTATATAACAGAACGTTCCCCAGTTATCACGTGTTGCATCTTCTCTCCATCTCGTGATTTCAATATCTCTCCATCTGCTGTAACCGCCACCGCTATTGGTAACCATTACATGATAATTTCCGTTGGATAATAATTGTACTTCCGGCAATGCTGTATTCGGGGTTGAAATAATTCTGATGTCTGCTTCAATTACCGAAGGTGCAATATCTGCCATATCTGTCGTGTCAGAAAATAAGGAAATTCCTTTAGGGACTCTTTCCTGTAATAATAACAATGTTGCCTTGAATTGCGCTTCCGATTCGAAACGTCTCTGCATGGGTTTATTATGCAATAAATGACCAATAGATAACATACTCATCCCTTGGTGATGCGCCATATAAGATTGCACGACTACATTATTTTGTCCACGTGGCAAACGCGAAGGTGTATAATCTATTGCTTCATAAAATCCATAGTTATTTTCAAAACCAAGTTTAGACATCAACTGCAAATTTTCACATGCTTTTTCGGGCAATACCATCAAACTAAGAAAAGTGGCATAAGGTGCAATTACCAGATCTTCTCCGAGACCACGTTTAAGACCAAGACCTGGCACACCAAATGCACGATACTGATAGTTAAGCGCAACATCCACCATATTATAACAAGACTCAGAAATTCCCCATGGCACATTGCGTTGTTTCCCGTATTCTATTTGTCGTTCTACTACGGCTTTATCTGTTTGTTCTAATAATGTATTTTCATAAGATGGCATTATCAATAATGGCATCAGATATTCAAACATCGAACCACTCCAGGAAAGTAAGATTGGTCTGCCTCCTGCACTTGTCAGCAACCTGCCCAAAGCAAACCAGCTTTCCTGTGGCATTTTTCCTTGTGAAACGCCAACAAACACACCTAATCTTACTTCTGATGCAAGCAAATCATAATAACTGTTATCTACTTTATGTTCTTCAACATTATATCCTATAGTCAATAAATTTTTAGTCTTATTATACAGGAAATCATATTCCATAACTGACAGTTCATTGCACTGCTGTGCAAGAATTTCCAATGCTACAATCCTTCTGTTTGCCTGTTTACTTGTTTCTGTCATGGACTCCTGAAGATTCAGCAACCATTGTCTTTCTTCAGATGAAATATTATCGTTTTGATTATTAATTTCTGAAAGAATATCAATTCTCGATAACTCATATAATGTCGGAATATTTTTTTCAAATTTCTCAGGTATGTTTTCTTCTGTAAATAACCATGGAATAAAAGTCTGCAACTCATTCAAACACTGCTGAATCTGGACGGAAAGTGTGTGCTTCCACCATTCTATCTTATTATCTGAAGTTGGCTTTTCACTTTTTTGTTCCGTAAAATAATTTTTAGATAATTCTGATATGACCGATTTAATATCTTTTAAATTAGAACAATCAGCGTCTGCTATTATCTGTAAATCAGTTTTTACTTGTTCTGATAACTCATCTTTTTCTCCTACTAATTCACAAAGAATTTTCATCGTATCTCTTATTCCGCTTAAAGAATTCTGACCAATGACAGGCTGATTTATCAATCCTAAAAATCCCTGACGCAGCGTCAATAAATGTCCTGCTAAATTTCCGCTGTCCACTGTTGAAATATATCTTGGCCACAAAGGTTTTAATGTTTCTGTATCATACCAATTATAAAAATGTCCCTGATATTTTTCCATTTTCTGCAGCGTATTGAATGTATCAGATGTACGTTGCATAAGCTCCCCAACAGTGATATAACCAAAATCATTTGCAGAAAGATTTGCGAGTAGGGAGAGGCCGATGTTTGTTGGTGAAGTGCGATGTGCAATCACACTTACAGGAACTTCCTGAAAATTATCAGGCGGCAGCCAGTTCTCTTTTTCGGTTACAAACTCTTCGAAAAAATACCATATTTTTCTAGCTTGTTTATGAAGGAAATTTATTTGTTCTTCATCTAGTTCTGCAATTTGTTTTACCAAAGGTTTACTAACCCACCATGTAATTAATGGTGCAAGTAACCACAACGTCAGTATCGGTCCTGCAATTATAAGTGCATTCGGATACGTGTACGATAAATAAAAAAATAAAAAAACTGCAACAGTTGGTTCCATCCACATATACAGATATGAACCTGGCAGTGTTTTATGATTCAGACGTTCTACTTTTGCCGCAGGTGTCCATTCTAATAATTTCTTTTTTGATATAAGTATTCTCCAACTAGAAATAAGTGCAGTTTCAATACTTACATAAGCTTCATAAGGCAGACAAATAAGTATAAATAAAGTTTTGATTGCTGTGTTCCCGGCAGAACGACCCGATATAAGCAAATGCTGAATTAAGATTAATGCTTTTGGTTTCCTGAATAAATCCCAAACAGAACTTATCACCACCGGCAAAATAATAATTGATGAAATAATCAGTGTCCATATAGCTGCAGAGTGCAATACTGTCCAGCCTAATAAAAGAAAAATAGTAAAAGCAGGCGGCACTAAACTACGTCTGATATTGTCAAATATTTTCCAGCGTGATAATCCAGAAAGTGGATTTTTTCTCCAGTGCTTATCTGCATACGGCACAAAAGGCAAACACCACGCAGCTATCTGCCAGTCGCCGCGTATCCATCTGTGCTGACGCTTCATGTCTGTATCGTAACGAACAGGATATTTTTCATATAACTGCACATCACTCAAAAGTCCGGAACGCGCATAACAACCTTCTAATAAATCATGACTTAATATTCTGTTTTCAGGAAATTTTCCTTTGAATGCTTTTTCGAATATATCCACTTCATAGATTCCCTTTCCAATAAAAGAACCTTCATCAAATAAATCCTGATACACATCAGAAGTAGCACGAGTATAAGGATCAATACCGGGTTCATTACCATTCATCACAGCATATAAAGAACTATCAGCACCGGGCATGCTGACTGACACACGCGGCTGTAAAATGCCGTAACCTTCCGTAACGCGTTGTTTGTGTTCATCGTAATAAGCTCGATTTAAGGGATGTGAAATAGTTCCGATAATTTTCCATGCGGCATCACGCGGCAGTTGTGTATCAGCATCTAATGTTGTAACATATCTGACTGTCTGCAATAAATTCAATTCGCCTATCACCACTGAAAAAGCATCTTTGGCATTTCCGCGCAACAATCCATTCAGGTCGCCTAATTTGCCTCGCTTTCTTTCATAACCCATCCAGACACGATCATGCGGATTCCATTTTCTTGGCCGGTGAAAAAGAAAAAATAAATCACTTTTCTCTCTCCCATATTTTTTATTCAGCTCTTTAATCTTTTGCGTTGCTAATTCAACAAGCTCATCATCTTCGGGTAACTTTTCTGTCTGTGCATCTACAAAATCAGTAACTAGCCCGAAATATAAGTTCTCATATTTATTTGCCAGGTATCTGACTTCCAATGCTTCAATTAATTCTTCAACTTCATATACATTGCTCAGCAAACAGGGCACTGCAACAAGTGTACGTGCACTATCCGGAATTTTTTCAGCATAATCCATCCGCGGAAGCAAGTGTGGTCTAACGACCAACGTTGAAATAAAATTCACCACTGATATAGCAAGCTGACTTGCACATATTATAGTAATCAATCCAAATAGAACAATAACCCATATAGCATTTCCATCTGAATATGCTTTATAAATTACAGAGGAACTTATTAAAATTGTAATAAAAAAAATAGGCCCCAGAAAAGCTAACAACGGATGAGCAGCAAACTTACGTCTTACAGATTCTGCTGCAGACAACTGTATGTTTGCCAGCTTTTCTGTTTCATTTAATCCATCATCTATTAAAAAATAACCTACATGTGAGTTACGATTATCGAGTTCGTCGTTTTCAACATTTTGCTGTGACAAACGCACTGCAATTTCTGCAACTTCTAATTCTGTTTTTTTTGATTTCTTTGCTATTGCTTCAACTACATGCCTGTATCTGTCTCTTGTAGAAAAATCCATTTCAGCATAAACAGCATCTTGTAACAATATTTTTTCTACGATACTATTACTTTCAACAAATTCTTTCCAATCCATCGTTCCTAACAAACGAAGACTGCCAATACTATTACTTACAGAAACCTGGTCTGCAGCTTGTTTCTGACTTTCTGCCTGAACCAATTCGTTACTTGTCTGGCCAGTTTCTTCCAGTCTTTCTTCTATCCAGCTAAGTGGCTGGGCTAAGGTTGGTCCTTTACCACGTAACTGACGTGTAAACTCTGCCACAAAAGCACGTTCCAATGGCGGATTCGAACGAGCCATATCTGCTAAAATCAAAATCAGATTTCTGGGATTTTGTTCTGCAGATTCAATCATTAGTTTTGCCCAGTAATCCGCAAGATTCCGGTTAATCCTGTCTATAGCTATACGTGCAGAAACACGTCTCAGATTTTCAATCAATGCAATGCGAAGCATAATCGGAACAGCCCATAATTCTCCTAATTGAAAATTAGTTACAGACTGATATGCCTGAACAAAATGATTCAACCTATCCATTTCAAGATGTCCGTCACTATGCGAAATAATTTCCAGCGCAATATCATAGGCTCTTGGTAAACCGGCGGATACACCACTAGAAAGAATGGGTAAACCTTCACTGTATTTTTTAGGTAAATGTTTTTTTGAGGTGCGAATCTGTTCCTGCAATAAATAGAAATTATCCAGCAACCATTCTCCTGCCGGCGTTATTACTTGGTCATCTTTTATAGCATCGCTTAATAAATTCCGAACTCTGTTTAGTATTTCTTCATTACTTGCTAACCTTTTTAATAATTTATCTGAAACAGGTTTCTCACTTAATTTGTGTGATTTTGCCAATTTCTTACTATGCTGTTCCATCTGGTCTGCACTCAACAATTCAGATCGCAGCGGTTCTTCATTTGTATATTTTTGCTGAGAAGTATCTCCAATAAAATAAGATTTCATCTGTGTCAAGAATTCATGAACAGTACTACTTGCAACTTTTATCATTATTTTGTTTCTGAAATCCATTATATACTCATTGGGTTAAGAAATTTTTATCTAAAAAGATCCTTTTCAATATAGGCAATAAACTCAGGTATGTTTTCAAATTTGAAAAATAAATTCTGGTCGTTTATTAATAAACTCACTTTCATTTGTTTATTTATTGTGTATTACAAACAGATATATTTTAAGACAAAAAAGCACCGTTAATTCTAAATTTCAGTTTTTCCCATACAAAACCGTTATACAATTTTCCTAATGAATTACATAATTCACTTTTTATGAAAAACATATTGAAATTTAACTTTCAGTTTTAAGAGAAAGTTTAAATGAAAATTATGCAATAAAAATTTGGAATTGTATAAGTAATTTAAATTAAATAAAATGAATTTTGATTTATCCAAAACTATTAAAAAAATACCAAATGACAAGTATAACATCCCCTTTCAGCAGCCGTTGTGGTACCAAAGACAGGTTACATGAAAAATTTAATGCTGCTCCTGTTCCGAATGACATGGTCTTTATTAAATGTGAAAAAGATGGTAAAGTTGTATGTGTAGGTATTAGCCGCAAAGATTATATCCTCAGAGAACAGCAAATAGCCAACGGATTAATATCAGACAATTTACTAGATTACGCTATAGCTACTGAAATTTAAATAATTGTAAAAACTATAATTGTAAAAAAAAGTTCAGCAATTGCTGAACTTTTTTTACATCTGTATTTAATCAGACCTATAAATAATTTATTCTCCAGTAGTAGATATTTCAGAACCCTGTCTGTAATTACCACAGTTTTTACCCATTAGTATTTTTGCTTCTGCGTCATTGCCTATTTCAATTGCTTTTGACCAGTCAACACAAGCTTTTGAAAGGTCTTCATTTATATAATAATAAAAGTTCGCACGATTGGTATATGCTTTTGTATATTTTGGATTTAATTCTATGGCTTTATTATAATCTGTTAACGCAGCAATTTCATTGTCAATAAAAAACTCATATTTACCACGATTATTGTAAGCTTGTGCATTTGACGAATCTAATTCTACTGCTTTATTAAAATCCTCTGATGCACCGTCGAAATCACCAGTAACTTTTTTAGAAACCCCACGATAAGAGTAAGCATCTGAAAAATTATTATCTATTTCTATGGCTTTATCAAAATCCTTAATTGCTGCAGCATTTGAACCGAAAGCGTCTTTAGCTCTGCCGCGATAATAATACGCTTCTTTAGATGCGCTATTTAAATCTATGGCATTTGACATGTCTCTGATTGTTCCTGTATTATCTCCGGTCTCAAACAGAATTAATCCTCTTGTATAATAAGCTTCAAATGTAGGTTTTGTGAGTATTGAAGTATTGAGTTCCTTTAACTGACTTTCATCTACAGTTTGTGCATTTGAAAATAAAGGTAATAATAGGATGCATATGCACCAAGTCTGATTTCTTAGATATTTCATAATTAAAGTTTTAGCTAAACAAATTTCAATCTAAAAAAGCTAATAACTTTACAACATTCACCTGTTTTATTACATAATTCCAATTGTATTTATTATT
>JAYVPA010000112.1:0-5853 GCA_043757615.1 Sphingobacteriales bacterium
ATACCATCAATTGTTTTCTGGACATCAGGTATCCACAAAGAAGCTATCGTTATTTTTGCATTAGGGTTGATATTGTATAATCTGGATGCCATCATAAAATCAAACTATACGAAAAGAAACATTTTTTATACGGTCATAGGATTGATAGTATTAGGATATATAAGGATTTATTTACTGGCATTTTTAATGCCGTTGATGGCAGCCATTATTATCTATAACAGATTTGAAATTAAGGAATCGTCTTTTAAAATGTTTTTTGGATGTATCGTTGTATTTATAGTGCTGGTATTTATTATTGATTACAGCACACCTAAAATAAGTATCTTCAGAGAGTTTATGGTACGCAGGGCCTATTTTCTGAATTCACCTGGTAATATGACTTTTCAGGTAGAAGGAATACCTCATAATATTCAAGGTGTGTTTTTATTATTATGGGAGGCTGTTACTAATCCGTTTATCAGGCCATTACCGGAAGATTGTAACGTGTTTTTAGAATATATGGCTTCTTTTGAAACCGTTGTATTACTTTTTGTATTTATAAGTTTATTGGTAACTGTAAATATAAAATCCATCTATAAAAATCCTTACGCTATCTTTTCCATATTATTTGGGTTAAGCACTTTATTCCTGATAGGATTGATTGTCAATAATTCAGGTGCAATTGTGCGTTACCGTTCAATTGCAATTCCCTTTATATTAATTGGGTTATGCCTGAACAGAAAGGGAAATAAAATTCCGGTAGTTTCTGTCAAATAATTCCATAAAAAATATATTTCTCTTTTAATTTGCTCATTTTTTTATCATCTTAGCATACAAACAAACTATTATATGTCAAAAACCAGATTTAATGCATTGTCTGCATTCGCCGCGCGACCGAAAGTAAATGTAGAATTACCCAAAGAAAAAATATCAGATTTTTTTGCTTCTGCCGTATTTGGAGAAAAGGAAATGAAAGAATTTTTGCCATCAGATGCCTCGAAACGATTGGCAGCTTGTATTCGTGATGGTAAAAAAGTAGACAGAGATATAGCAGATCAGGTAGCTTCGGCAATGAAGGCCTGGGCAATGAAACAAGGCGCTACACATTATACACACTGGTTTCAGCCATTAACAGGAACTACTGCAGAAAAACATGATTCCTTCTTTACTCCAAAAGGTGGAAGCGGAATCGAAGAATTCAGTGCAGATGCTTTGGCGCAACAAGAACCTGATGCATCTTCATTTCCGTCAGGCGGTATACGCGCTACGTTTGAAGCACGCGGTTATACAGCATGGGATGTCACTTCACCTGCATTTATTATGACAGTTGGAAACGGTAAAACACTTTGCATACCCACAATCTTTATTTCTTATACAGGAGAAACACTGGATTTCAAAGCACCTTTATTAAAATCAATACAGGTATTAGACCAGGCTGCAACAGAAGTAGCACATTATTTCGATAGAGATGTAAAACATGTAAATACAACTTTAGGCTGGGAACAGGAATATTTTTTAGTGGATTCAGCAATGTATTACGCCCGACCGGATTTAGTAATGTGCGGCAGAACATTGATTGGCAAGCGTTCACCGAAAGGACAACAACTGGAAGACCATTATTTTGGTGCGATTCCTGAACGCGTTTATGCATACATGCGCGATTTTGAAATCGAATGTTTGAAGTTGGGTATTCCAATAAGAACAAGACATAATGAGGTAGCACCATCGCAGTTTGAATGTGCACCGATGTTTGAAGAAGCAAATTTAGCTGTTGATCACAATTCCTTGTTGATGGATGTAATGGACAGGGTGTCGAGCAAACATAAATTAAAAGTGTTATTCCATGAAAAACCATTTGCAGGAATTAACGGAAGCGGTAAGCACAACAATTGGAGTATGGGAACTGATACCGGTGTGAACTTATTATCTCCGGGAAAAACACCACGTACCAACCTGCAATTTTTGACATTTTTTATAAATACCATTGCTGCAGTTAATCGTCATGAAGAATTATTGCGTGCATCCGTTGCATCACATGGTAATGATCATCGTCTGGGTGCAAATGAAGCACCACCGGCAATTATTTCTGTATTCACAGGTTCGTATCTGAAAGAAGTATTGGATATGATTGAAACACGTGTGGATGAAGATAAATTTGACGAACAGGATAACATCACCTTACGTTTAGATATTCATAACCGTATTCCGGATATCATGCTGGATAACACGGATAGAAACCGAACTTCACCATTTGCATTTACAGGGAATAAATTTGAATTCCGCGCTGTAGGTTCTTCTGCGAACTGTGCGTTGCCGATGACCATATTAAATACAATTGTTGCAGAACAATTGAAAATATTTAAAACAGAAGTAGATGAATACGTAAAAGCAGGCGACTATAAAGATGTCGCTATCTTGAAAGTGTTACGCAAGACAATCAAAGATGCTAAGAAAGTAATTTTTGAAGGAGATAACTATTCTGATGAATGGCACAAAGAAGCAAAAAAACGCGGCTTAAGTAATAATAAAAACACACCAAGTGCATTAGATGCTTTTGTATCGGATAAATCCGTGAAATTATTTGAAACACAAGGGATTTATTCTCATCGAGAAATAGAAGCGCGTTATGAAATTTCATTAGAAAATTTTGTGAAAGCTATTCAGATTGAATCTCGTGCATTAGGGGAGATTGTCATCAACCAGGTTATTCCTGCGTGTATCGAATATCAGAATAAATTAATCACGAATGTGAAGGGTTTGAAAGATATCGGCATTGATGCGAAAACACAGGTGGCTATTTTGCAGCAGATTTCGGATGGCATTGATAAACTGGTAAAACTGGACAAAGAAATGTTCGACTTGCGTGTGAAAGGTAACGATTTGACCAACGCAAAAAAACAAGCCGTATTATACAGTGATAAAGTAAAACCAGTGATGGATCAGATACGCGATGTTGCAGACAGTCTTGAAGGAATTGTAGATGATGAATTATGGCCGCTGCCAAAATACCGTGAAATGTTATTTTCTAAATAAATGTGAAGGCTGATTTAAATATCAGCCTTCTTTCTTAACTTTTCTAAAGTCTAAAATTTTGGAAAAGTTGATGAAAAATTGGTACTTTTATAATATGGTAAAGTCTGCTCAACTATTATATATCCTTATTGTCATTTTTATCCTTACTTCCTGCAAATCTTCTTCTAAAGTTCAGGATGGTGAAACAGCCTATCAGTTAAAAAAATATTCAATGGCATCAGAGATGCTGCAAAAAGATTACGAGAAATCAAAAGACATTACACAGCAATCAAAACTGGCGCTGAAAATTGCAGACAGTTATGATAAGCAATTAAATTTTACAGCAGCCGAGCCATGGTATAAGAAAGTCGCGGATGCGCGTGTATTGGAAGATGCAGTTTTGAAATATGTAAACGCATTGAAACGGAATGAAAAATATGAAACGGCTTTTAAATATTTAGATGATTATCTGAAAGCGAATAAAAGTGAAAAATATCATTTGCAGAAAGAATATGAGTTGCTGGATGATGTGCTAAAGAAATTGAAAAAACCTTCGTTAACAAAACTGACTGATTTAGAATTCAATTCACCAAGTCTGGATTTTGCTCCCTTTATAAAAGATAACATGCTTTATTTTTCTTCTACCAAAGACGGTAATAAAGCAAACACAGATGAATGGACCGGTGAAGGATATGCAGATATTTATTCCGCACAAAAAACAAGTACAATAAGATTTTCAGAACCCGTGTTGTCAGATAAAACTTTTAATACACCTTATCATGATGCAGAATTTATATTGAGCAAAGATGGTAAGACTGCATATTTCACACGCTGCGGAAGCGATGAAAAAAATGTAAATGATTATTGCCACATCTATCGTTCTGTAAAAAATATGGATGATACCTGGAGCAAACCCGAGCGTATTAAATTGTTTGCAGACACGATCAACGAAGGGCAAGCATTCTTAACGCCTGATGATAAGGAATTGTATTTTGTTTCCGACAGCAAAGATGGTTACGGCGGACGTGATATTTATTCTGCGAAGAAAAATATAAGCGGTGATTTTGAAAATCCAATCAATGCAGGTTCTAAAGTAAACACACAAGGCGATGAATTATTTCCGGTGATAACGGAAGATAATAAACTATACTTTTCTTCTAATGGCAAAACAGGTTATGGCGGTCTGGATATTTATTCAGCAACCAAAGAAGGAAAAATTTACACGAATGCACAAAATTTAGGTTACGGTGTAAACAGCGGCGGTGATGATTTCAGTATTTCTCTTACCAAATCAAAAGATGATTCTGTGTTGCTGAGTGGATATATTACATCTAACAGACCAAGCGGAAAAGGACTGGATGATATTTATTATTTCGAGCAGCGCATGGCGCCGAAAGAACCATTGCCGCCGGCAGTGTATTTACTGAAAATTTATGTACAGGCAAAAACATACCAGGATGATAACAATCCGAACTCTGCATTTTTAGGAGTGAAACCCGTTGAAAATTCTACGATAGAATTACCAAAGTTTGATAATGTGGCAAACAGTTTTCAGTTTTTGCATACAGATAAAGACGGCTATGCGCAACTTTTTATTCCACAAAATAGCCAGTTTAAATTGAAGGTTTCTAAGATTGGATATTTAGCAGGAGAGGAAAGTGTGAATGCGAATATTCCCGGAAAAGATGGCGATACAATAGTGATTGAAAAAGTGATTGTACTGAATAAAATTTATAAGAATGTAGAAATTACATTGAATAATATTTATTACGATTATGATAAGTGGAACATTCGTAAAGATGCTGCGCAAAGTTTAGATTCCTTAGTAGATATTTTAGTAAAAAATCCTACGATAAAAATACAATTGTCTTCACATACCGACTGTAGAGGTTCGGATACCTATAATGAAACGCTTTCACAAAAACGTGCAGAAAGCGTAGTACAGTATTTAATACAAAAAGGAATTGCTGCAGACAGACTAACTGCAAAAGGTTATGGTGAAAGTATACTAATTGAAACTTGTGAATGTACTAAATGCACCGAAGAACAACACCAACGCAACAGACGAACTACGTTTAAGATTTTGAGTGAGTAATCTTGTTAATTAATATGAATGACTGATTTATTTTCCAATTTAACATTACTATCATTAATAATAGCAGGATTAGGATGGTATTTAAGTATGCGGCAATATTTTAAGATAAAAGTATTTAAAATTGGCAAAGAAAGCGATAACATATTTATGGAGCATTCTGTAAAAGGACCGCAATATGTATTTAGTGGCGATTTTATAGAGTATTTCCCATTAACTTATTTATTGAGAAAATTAGATAATACAGAATATAATAATTATGATGATAAATTAAAAAAGTTATATGACCAAAAGGCAAAATATGAATTTATATTTTGGATTGCTTTGAGTTTAGGCTTTGTGTTTGCTTTTATAAATACAGGCGGAAAAATTACATCTGCATATTAGAATAACCTCTTCATCTTTGTTGCTTTCTTACCAACAAACTACAATTAACCTAAATGTGAATGATGTAAGATATTTCACTAAACCTGTAATACTTTGACTTTCTTTATATTCATCTTTACAAAGTAATATAATTACATTTTTACTTTTAAACTTAAGAATATGAATGTCAAAAGAATTTTCGGATCTATCTTAACACTACTTGGTATAGCGGGCTTGGTTTATTGTGCTGTTGTATTCTCCAATACATCGGGCGGTGCCAAAGATATTAAATCATTGATTATTTACGGAGTTATAGGACTTTTGTTTTTCATTTCAGGCATTAGTTTAATCCGCACTACGCATGATGAATCGTAATTGACAAGGACGTCGGCGAGGTCAGGGAC
>JAYVPA010000113.1:0-5704 GCA_043757615.1 Sphingobacteriales bacterium
GAGCTACCAATGACATCTTCATTTTTTGATTACGATGAAAGAAAAAAGTTATATGGATTTCCGAAAGACTGGTTCTATGCAGCAGAAAGTATTCAACGCAAAAATATTCCGATTGTACCCGATTTGATTGACAGGGCTACACGATATGATTTCGTAAATTATATGTGCAATGATATCTTGGTGAAAGTTGACAGATCGAGCATGATGCATTCTCTTGAAGTGCGCGCCCCTTTTCTCGATTACAGGATCATCGATTTTGCATTCAGTAAAGTACCTTCATCATTAAAAGCCGGTCAACAGGATAAAAAAATACTTTTAAAGAAGCTCTGTCGTAAGGTGTTGCCGTCAGAACTCGATTTCAACAGGAAACAGGGATTCTCCATTCCATTGGCAAGCTGGTTAACGGAGAAAGGTGAATGGAGAGATTTATTTCACGATGTGTTAATGAATAACAACCATTCTTTTTTTAATAAAAAATATATTGAAGGCCTTTTTCGCGGTCAGGCCAAAGGCAGAAATAATTCTGAGCGTATTTTTTCCCTCGTCGTATTTGAGCTGTGGAGAAAAAATTATAAAATAGAAAATATTTAACCCTAAGAAAATACAATGCAAGAAAATTATCTGGAAATATTGAGGTGTCCTGTTACAGGTTCAAAACTTAGTCTTGAAATAAAAGAAAAAGTAGATAATAAAATTAAAGAAGGGGTTCTTGTTTCTGTTAAAAATCCCGAGCTCAAATACCCGGTTACTAATTTTATACCAAGGTTTGTTCCGGTAAACAACTATGCTGACAATTTTGGATTTCAGTGGAACAAATTTAGCGGTACACAATTAGACAGCCAGACAAAACAACCCATTACACACAACCGTTTCTGGCGCGCAACAGGCTGGAATGCCGCAGATATGAATGGGAAATATATATTAGATGTGGGATGTGGTTCAGGTAGATTTGCAGAAGTTTGCCTACAATCAGGTGCAATTGTTGTAGCTATTGATTATTCAAGTGCAGTTGATGCTGCATACAAGAACCTCTCCGGTTATGATAATTTATTTATTATTCAGGCAGATGTTTACGCATTACCTTTTGCAAAAGAAATTTTCCCATACGCTTATTCATTAGGTGTGTTACAACATACTCCGGATACTAAAAAATCTTTTGATTCTATGGTTCCTTTTGTAAGTCCATGTGGATTTATCTGTGTAGATATTTACTGGAAAAGATTACGTACCATGCTTCATACAAAATATTTATTTAGACCTCTTACAACGCGAATGAATAAAGATAAACTTTTTTCAATCGTGGAACAGTATACACCAAAGCTTCTTAAAATTTCTAATTTTTTTATTAAAATACCTATTATTGGCAAGGCATTTAGCAGGTTGATTCCGGTAGCAAATTACAATGGTATCTACAATCTAACGCCAAAAGAGCAGGTAGAATGGTCTATCCTGGATACATTCGACTGGTTTTCACCGGCCTATGATAATCCGCAATCGCCTGCTACACTTAAAATATGGTTTGCCAATCATAATTTACAGGATGTAGAAATTTTTCATGAAGGTCATCTTGTTGCAAGGGGGAAAAAGAAATGTGGATAGGTATTGATGCCTCTAATATTTCAAAGGGTGGAGGGCTTACACACTTGGTTGAGATATTAAAGTATGTAGAGGAATCAAAAGAAAATATTTCGGGGATTTATGTATGGTCTAATAAAATAACGCTGAGTAAAATTACTGATCATAACCTGATTGTAAAATTGCACCTTCCTGTTTTAGACAAATCTATTTTCCACCGAATTCTTTGGCAAAAATTTAAACTGCCTTCTTTGCTGCGGAAGTACTCATGCGATATGCTGTTTGTTCCCGGCGGCCCAACATCTACCTCATTTAGTCCTAAGGTTACCATGAGCAGAAACATGCATCCTTTTGTAAACAAAGAACTGTTTCGGATTCCACTGTTCTCTTTTATGATGCTCAAATATGTGATGATCAGGTTGATGCAACCCCGTCTCTTTAAAAAATACGAAGGACTTATTTTTCTAAATGAGTTTGCCCGGGGTAAAATGATGAAAATCATTGGAAAATATAAAGGAACTGTAAGGATTATACCACATGGTGTAAACCCTTCTTTTAAAACAGAGCCGCGAAAGCAAAAGCCTCTCAGTAGTTACTCCAATACAGATAAGTTTCATTTGTTGTATGTTTCAAAGATAGATGTACACAAGCACCAATCCAAAGTGGCACAAGCTGTTTTGAATCTGCATTCAAAAGGATACCCAGTACGCATTACATTTGTTGGCCCGGTCGACAGCTCGCAAGAATACTCTCTATTCAAAAAAGTGATGGATGCAGACCCTACTTCAGAAAAATTAATCACATATACAGGTAATATTGATTACAATAATTTACCGGAATTTTATAAAACAGCTGATCTTTTTGTGTTTGCTTCTTCCTGCGAAAACATGCCTAACATTCTCCTTGAAGCAATGGCAAGTGGTCTTCCGCTGGCCTGTTCCTCGTTTGGCCCGATGCCACAGATCCTTAAGGAAGGTGGAACTTATTTTAATCCAGAAAATACCAAGGAGATTGAAAACGCAATAGAAAAATTATTGTTATCCGAAGAATTGAGAGAACGTGTTGCTTCTATTGCATACGAGATCTCAAAAACATATACATGGAAAAAATGTTCTAGGGAAACATTCCTATTTATTAATGAGATAAAGAAAAAAAGGATAGATGGATTATACCAAAAGTAACCTGAAGTTTAAGATACAGAAAACACTTCGCTATCTGCGCCTGTACGGGTTGAGCAGAACATTGATTAAGATTGCTGGCCAGTATCATATGAAAGCAAAGAACCAGGAATTCGATGGGAATGTATGGGTCAATCATAAAGCAGTAAATAATAAGGCCGTAAATAAAAATATTGCATTGGTTGGATGTGGCAACTTTGCTTTTGCAAATCTGGCTTTTTATCTTAATAAAAAAGGTAGTGATTTTCTGCTGGCAACATATGATAGTAATATGGGACGGGCTGTATCGTTGTGCAATAAATACAAAGGGAAATATGCGTATCGGAATTTTCAGGATATCGTTGACAACAAGGATATCAAACTGGTTTACATTGCTTCAAATCATGCTTCGCACGCACCGTATGCAATTGATTGCATCAATGCCGGTAAAGATGTACACATAGAAAAGCCAACTGTTGTTTCTTATGAACAGCTTGAATCACTTTCTAATGCAGTACGGAAAAATACCGGTGTTAAAATTTACCAAGGATACAACCGCCCTAAAAGCAAATTGTTTCTGCAATTAAGTAAATATCTTATTGCCGAAACTGGTCCGCTTATGATCAACTGGTTTATTGCAGGACATGAAATTGCGGACGATCATTGGTACTTTAATGAACAGGAAGGTGGAAGAATTCTTGGTAATCTTTGTCACTGGTCAGATCTTACCCTTGAATTAGTAGGCTACGAAAATGCATTCCCATGCACTATTAAAAATTCTTCACCAGTAAATTCAAAATCTGATTTTGTAATCAGTATTGAGTTTAAAGATAAATCATGCGCAGCTATTACATTTTCGGCAAAGGGCCACACATTCGAAGGTGTGCGGGAAATTCTGAATATTCACAAAGGAAATTTATTAGGGATACTCAGAGATTTTCACAGCCTTGAATTGGATATTGTTGAAAGAAAAATAAAGAACAAATTATTGTTTCGCGATCATGGGCACAAAAACAATGTATATAATACTTATAACGGAAGCGAGTTCAACAGCAATCAGGGAGTTAATTTGCGATACTTGGCCTCAACTTCTTTGCTCGCACTCAAAATAAAAGAATCTGTAGACAAGCGCATAGATGTTATACTTACAGAAGAAGAAATTTCACGATATTCTTAAAATAACCATTTGCCTTTAATCTTTATAAAAAAATGAAAAAAAAACTCAATATTCTGTTTGGATTTTTAGGAATTAATCCTATCCAATTTTTTATAAACATAAAGGGTCTGGGATGGTTCATGAGGGATTATAGACGTGTGAATAAAGCCCTAGACGGAAATAAAGATTTTGCAATATCTTCTTTATATCCATGCTTGGCGGATAAATCCGATAAAGCAGGAACTAACTCTGGTCATTATTTTCATCAGGATCTTTTGGTGGCACAACAGGTTTTCTTAGACAATCCAGTAAATCATATTGACATTGGTTCACGGATAGACGGGTTTGTTGCGCATGTTGCATCATTTCGAAAAATAAATATTATTGATATACGTGAATTAAAATCAGAACTGAGGAATATTGAGTTTGTTCAGTTAAATGTTTGCGATTCACTTAAGACTGAATTTATTGAAATGACAGACAGTATCAGTTGCCTACATGCAATCGAGCACTTTGGTTTGGGTAGATATGGCGATCCGATTGATACAGACGCTCACCTGAAAGCATTGGATAATTTTTACACCATGTTGAAACCCAACGGACGTTTCTATTTTGGCACACCCATTGGCCCTCAACGTATAGAGTTTAATGCCCATCGTGTTTTTTCTGTTAAGTATATACTAGAAAAATTGAATAATAGGTTTAAGGTTGAAGATTTTCATTATGTCAATGATAAAGGAGATTTGATACATTCTGTACAAATGACCCAATTTAATATTGATAGCAATTTTGGATGTGAATATGGCTGTGGAATTTTCTTTTTGCGAAAAATTTGAAAAACTCTTCTTTTTTAGTCATATTACTACAGAAATACGTTTATGAAACAAATCATTCAGAATTTAAAAAATGGAAATACAATTTTAGAAGAAGTCCCCTCGCCATTGGTGAGAAAGGGTCATGTGCTTATAAAAACACATAGAAGTTTAGTCAGCTTAGGAACAGAAAAATTGTTGGTTGAATTTGGCAAAGGAAATTTAATATCAAAAGCAAGGCAACAACCTGAAAAAGTTAAACAAGTATTGGATAAGATAAAAACTGAAGGTTTATTGCTGACTTTAGAAGCTGTATTTAATAAGCTAGATGAGCCACTACCACTTGGTTATTGTAATGCGGGTGAAGTAATTGCAGTTGGTGAAGGTGTTACTGAATTTTCAATTGGGGATAGAGTTGCGAGTAATGGAGCTCATGCTGAAATTGTATGTGTACCTAAAAATTTAGTAGCTCGTATTCCAGACAGTGTGAGTTATGAAGAAGCAAGTTTTACAGTGATAGGCTCTATTGGGTTACAAGGAATACGATTGGCGAATCCTACTATGGGTGAAACTATTGTAGTGATTGGTCTTGGACTTATCGGATTAATTACTGCGGAACTTCTATTGGCGAATGGATGTGATGTGATTGGTTTTGATTTCGATGTACAAAAAGTAGCTTTAGCTCAACAGAAAGGGGTAAAAGCATTTAATGCGGCTACAACGGATGTGGTTAAAACGGTAGAGTCGCTTACTAATGGTAGTGGTGCTGATGCTGTTCTGATTACTGCTTCTACAAAGAGCAATGATGTGATTAGTCAGGCAGCTCAAATGAGCAGAAAAAAAGGGCGAATTGTTTTAGTTGGGGTGATTGGATTGGATATACAGCGAGCAGATTTTTTCAAAAAGGAATTGAGTTTTCAGGTATCCTGTTCCTATGGACCCGGAAGGTATGATGAAGACTATGAACAAAAGGGAATCGATTATCCTTTAGGTTATGTAAGATG
>JAYVPA010000114.1:0-5681 GCA_043757615.1 Sphingobacteriales bacterium
CCATATCCGCCAGAGCTATTTCCATAAACTCCTTTTCCGGAAGTATTGGTTGTCGTTCCCCAAACACCTGCTCCACCGGATTGTGCACTTTCACCATAAACACCTGTACCTGTGCCTGTGCCTGAAGCAGCATTATTATATCCATAGATTCCGTCTCCGTTTGCATTCGTTGCTAAACCATATACACCACTACCGGCAGAAGAAGCACTTTCACCCCACACGCCGTTATTTGCACCGGTGGTTCCCGAAGCAAATCCCCTTACACCTGAAGCATTTGTGGTATTAGAAGAAGTTGTTCCTAAAGTTCCATATACCTGTGCTGCACCGTTAGCTGTACCAACAACACCGGCAGCACCGCTACCTGTTGAAACAGTGGAACCACTAATACCATTAACTACATTAGATGTTACTCCTGTTGCTTGTCCACGAATGGTGGCATCATTAGCTGTAGTAGATGTACTGATAACATCTAATTTCATAGCAGGTGCATTTGTACCAATACCTGTTCCTATTGCAGTTATACTCATGCCATGTATTGATCCGGCTGATAAGACTCCAGTATTTGACAATCCTGTTGATGCCGTTGATGTACCACTATTATTCAAATAAAAATCAATGCTATTTTTTGAACTATTTATAGCCGCATCGTGTCTGGAAGTAATAAAATTTCTATATCCACCACCACTTCCTGAACCCTGAAAAGCAATATCTGCATAATTCTGATTAGGATAATAAGAACCATCATATAAACGCCCTGCGTATATTTCTAATGCTGATGCAGGAGTATTTGGGCTATAAAATATGCCGCCTCTAATTAATGTATTTCCTTTAATATCTAATTTGCTGTACGGCGATTCTCCAGAAAAATCACCAACACCTACATTACCTGTTATATATTGATTATCTGTTTTTGTAGCTTTTGTAGAAGTAGTTAATGCTTTTGTCCATCCTAATGTATCAGCTGTAGTACTCGTATTTAATCTTGTCCAAATTGGTGATGAGTTTGTATTTGAATTGTAATAGTATCCAGGAATTACATTGTTTGGTGATGTACCTGCTGTTGCGGTATTATAGACCAATAAAGAAGTAGATGGCGTGGTAATGGTTGTTGCATCTGTTGTTCCTGTTAAAGTTACGTTTGGTAACCGTACACCTTTTGAGGCGGAAGATATATCAAGTATTGCGCTTGCATCCGGATTACTGTTACTGATTCCTATATTTCCATTTTTATAAATACTCAATGCGTCTGAACGTGCAGCAGTACTTGTTCCATTACCAATATTAAACAACCTGTCAGCCGTATTAAAAGAAGATGTGTTTAAAGCTGTATAATTTGTACCATAACTGCCGAATACCGCTTCAGTATATGATGCAGCCGTATTATGTTGACCGGCAGCAATTGAACCATCTCCGATTGCAATATTATCATATCCGGAAGAGAATGCATTCTGACCCCGCACTTTATTATGGTCACCTGTGGCAAAACCTGTAAATCCTGATACTTTATTTCCATAACCATATACACCTGTTGAACTTGCCGTTGAAGTATCTGTATAACCTGCAACCATAGAATGATCTAATTCTGCTCTTGAACCGGTTCCTATAGCATAAGAATTGGCACCTAACACTATATTACCATTTCCAATTGCTATAGAATTACTGCCACTGATAGTATTTGATGTACCGACAGCAAATGAATTCGTCCCTGTAATTGAATTTGTAGTTGCACCGACAATCCCATTTCCAATTACCTGTAAGTTTGCACCGGGTGTACTTCCTGAAAAATCACCGATGCCTACATTTGCTGTTACATACTGGTTATCGGTACTTGTTGCAGCCGTAGAGGATGTAGTCGCTTTCAGCCAATCCACTGTTGAGTTACTTGTGCTTAATCTTGTCCATACCGGTGAAGCTGAAGTACCGGAATTATAATAATACCCCGGTGTTACATTGTTGGGTGATACTCCTGCTGTTGCTGTGTTATAAACTAATAAAGAAGTTGCAGGTGTTGTAATAGTTGATGCGTCTGACGTTCCGGTTAATGCAACACGTGGTATCAATAAACCTTTATTAGTGGCAGAAATATCCATTTTAGAACTGGCATCCGGTGTACTTGTACCGATACCAACATTACCTGTCTGTGCATACATGGAATATGTAAACCATATCAGCGCTGTTAGTGTGAAGATTTTTTTCATGATGTTGTTTTAGCTTTTTATAAATTTTATTCCTTTGCTGGTTTTATTATCATCTGACTGCACTTTTATGATATACATTCCTTTTGTCCATTCACTTGCCGGTAATTCTATTTTAGATACAGTACCTGCAGCAGTTGTTATGATGTCATTATATATCAATTGTCCTATATCATTAAATACGTTTACAATATATCTGTCATCTCTTACTGCATTAATTTTAATGGTAGTATTTCCATTTGATGGGTTTGGAAAAAGCGTTACTGATTCCACTTCTTCTGGTTGTAATTTCGCGGATACGATACTGCTGTATAAAAATTTATTGCTATAATCTATTTGCTTTAGGCGATAATAATAGATGATTCCTTTTTCAACATTACGGTCATCAAAAGCATAAGCACGGAGAATATTACTGTTTCCATTACCCGGTATCCATGCTATGGAATCAAATATTCCATTCGATTCTCTTTGCAATACAAATCCTTTGTTATCATTTTCACTTGCAGTTTGCCAGTTTACTTTTATATATTCATTGTTTATTCCTTTAGCTTGCAGATAAGTTAATTCTACCGGCAATGTTGTATTCAAATCCGTTGCGCCCCACAATTGAAAACTTGAAAAACCTGTTTGCCCTATTAATGTATCTCTTGTAATATTCATAAAATATCCAATGGTATTTCCAAATGTTGCTGATGGCTGTAGTATGGACAAATTGCCGCCGGGTACGCCATTACGGGCAATGTATTTTACAATACCATAAGGACCGCATGGAATATTTGCATAGGAAGCTGTAGCATCTAATGCACTGCTTGGGTAAAGTGCTATATCATAATTCCATGCGGATGCGTCGTAAGTTGTAGCTCTCCATTGCAATTGAGTATGATTGGTCAATTTTGCCTGATCCATGATTCCATCCGGAGGTCCGATACATGTAGAAAAATTATTAATGCTTGCAGTATTGTTATCTACCTGCGCAACGTCTGAATACACATAATCTGATGTAATCAATCCGACATTATCATACTGCTCCAGATATCCCACAATTGCAGCAGAGGAAGGCGTTGTATTAAATTTTAACTGGAAAGAATTCATTCCGCCTAAAAGCGATGACTTCACACCAACGGGGAAATAATAAGCTCCTGTACGGTCTACCTGTCGTTTCAGTTTTCCTTCAATATATTTTGTTGTTGCACCTTGACCTGTGCTGTAGCCTGTAAATGCTGAAGGATTTGGATTTTGCAGATAGATAGAATTGATATAGTTCCCTGTACAGTTAGTTGAACTTGTTCCTGTTGAACTTGCTTGTGTTCTGATAATACCATTCGTACTTTCAAATTCTACCGATCCGACTGCATTAATATTTATACTATCTGATAAACTGATGTATTCACCCGTAGAAGATGATTTATTTATTTTTAAATCATAAAACTGGTTATGATTTAACGACGTACCATTCCAGTTTCCCGAGATAGTCTGATTGTATGTACTTATAAATCTTTCAATTCCTGTAGAGGTGTAATGATTAGCTATTGAAGTATTCAGCCAATTCCCTTCTAATTCAATCAACCCTAAATTATTTGTAAAATCTCCATCGTTATTAGTTATTGAACCATTCACACGTATTGTGGCAACTGTTGTACTTGGTTTATCATTTACAAAGATTACAGACCCATTATTATAAAATTCATATTGTGCAAATGACATACAGCTACTTAAAAACAAATACATACATAAAAAAAGATGTTTCTGAAAATTTCTCATACGCTTTTAAATAAATAGTTTTGTAATATTAATTTATATATTTACAATATATGTGTAATATTTTATTTTAATTGTGTAAGATTTTGAGGTTGAGTTTTTATGTTTTGTGTGCCTTGCTAAAAGTGTTAATACAAACTTCTATAAAAAAAGACAGCTTTAATTCACCTCAGAGGGCATGTATTAAAATTTTATAAAATCTCTAAGCATGGAAATAATCAATGAATAAATTGAACTTCCGGTAAATTATAACAAACCTTCTTTTTTTAAAAAAATTGCAGTTTCTCGTGTGTTAGAAAATGGTCGTGAGAAATAATCACGTGCTAAGGGTAATATATTTTTTGCATGAGTGTGTACCGTGTTTTTTGCAATGCCAAGAACTGCTGCAATTTCATTTTCATTGTATTCAGGATTATAGGCTAATATGCGCAGCACTCTGTATTGTTGTGTAGTAAACGGAAGATATTCTTCCGAGTTATTTCTAAGAGTATTTCTTATTTCACTTTCAATAGCAGCTTCTATTCCTTTTACATTATGCACGTTTGATGAACGGGGACTAAATGATTCTCCATCGAATTTTCCTAATAAATAGAATTCATTCAAATAAGCTGACAGCTTTTTATTTTTATCCCACTGCCATGGACTGCTTATCCGTTTAAATACCAAATACGAACCGTCTGCGTGTTTTAAAACTGTGTTGCTGATAAAACGATGTGTGAGATATTTAATTTCGTAATCATTCTTAAATAATGTTTGCAATATATTACCTGCTATTTTACTAAGTGTAGTATACTGAGCCGGATGGATGGAATAAATATATTTCTTAAATGTGAAACCTGTATCAGTATATCCGAGCCATTTGCCTGCGCCATGTGTATGTTCAACTTTTCCTTCAGCGATATTTACGACAAAGAAAAAATATTCATTCTTAATATTTTTTTCCATCTGCAAAACATCTTCCAGATGCTGGCTTTCTGTTATAGCAAAAGGTTCAATAAATAATGATGCAAAATTGCTCATATTCATAATCGCATCTTTATAAACTGTTTCAGCTGTCATATTTTGCAACTATCTTTATTTTATTATCGTGTAACCAAAATTGCGTAAACTATCCTGAAGTGGCTGTGTAACATTCTTTATAAATTGTATAAGTTTAAGGTATCTTCTTATTTGGGTTTAATAATTTTAAAAAAATCGAAAACGTGATAATCTTTATAATTTTAGAATTAATCACCTAAGAGGGTAAGCGAATGATAAATTGATTTCTTATATTCGGCTCATATAATAAATTGCACGCTAACGACAATATGAATCTTCTCGAAAAAACATTTGTTTTAAAAAACATGAGTTCAAAAAGCTGCATCAAACTCATTGAATTATATTTTGGCAATAAGGAAGAAATCCAGATAAAAAAAGTTTTTTTAGGCGAAGCAACACTTTTGTATAATCAGGAAAAAATAACAGAACCGGAAATCATTCAACAGTTTGTACAACTAGGATTCAATGTTATAAATGATCCAGATATTGTCATTACTGAAAAAATAAAAGTTGCTGCTATAGAATTGATTCACTTTGCAAATAATACAAACTCACTTATTCGCAATTCGGATTATATAAGTGAGCGAGTGCAGCTTCCTTACGATAAAATCAGTAAGATTTTTTCAAAAGTCACTAATACGACATTGGAGAAATATATCATTCTGTTAAAGATTGAAAAAGCAAAAGAAC
>JAYVPA010000115.1:0-5631 GCA_043757615.1 Sphingobacteriales bacterium
TTGACATTACGTACTTCTGACAGTTTCAAAAATGGCGACCCGATGTTGCAGACATTGCAGGATAATTTCTTATCTATTGCAATGGCAAAAGTGGCAACATCTGCTGCAGAAGCTTTCGATTTGAATTTGATGCGCAAAGGAGTTGACAGAGTTGTTGTAAATTCTAAACGTGTGATTGCAGAAGCAAAACGCGAAGTATTGGAATTGAGCGAAAAAGGGTATACACAAACAGCACACAGAAATGATATAACTGTTTTAGGAAGAACGGGTTTAGGTACATTAACGGTGGGTGTAGAATCTTTCGTTGCAGGTGGTTACATTTCAAAACACGATGCATTAATCGCTAAGAAAGTAGCCTATGTAATGTGCGGTGGAGATTTATCAGCAACAACCATTGTAAACGAACAATATTTACTGGATTTAGAAAGAGAAGCATTCTTATCACTATGTGGTGAAAAGAAAACATTGGAAAGAATCCAGGCAATGTTGACTACCGGAAAACCATTGAGAAATTAGAAGATTAATTAACCGCAAAGTACACAAAGATAAAAACGCAAAGAGCGCAGAAGACCTTGAGAGTTTTACGAAAGAAAAATACTTTTAAAACTTTGCAGTAAAAAAATAAAGAAAAAATACTTTGAGAACTTTGCGAAAAACTTTGAGTCCTTTGCGGTAAAAAAACAAAATTATCTAACAATAAAAAACAAAATAAAATGTCAGAAGCATATATAGTAGCAGGTTATCGCAGTGCGATAGGCAAAGCAAAAAAAGGCGGGTTCCGCTTTTATCGTCCGGATGATTTAGGTGCGGATGTGGTAAAACATTTAGTAGCATCTGTTCCGCAATTAGATCCGTCGCGTATTGATGATTTAATTTGTGGCAATGCCATTCCGGAAGCAGAACAAGGCATGCAAATCGGTCGTATGATTGTATTGCGTGCAGGCTTACCTTTATCGATTGGCGGTGTAACTGTCAATAGATATTGTGCATCCGGGTTGGAAACAATCGCAATGGCAACTGCAAAAATTAAAGCTGGCATGGCGGATTGTATCATCGCAGGTGGTGTAGAATCTATGTCTTTATTACCAATGACAGGCTGGAGAACAGTTTTAAATTATGGTATCGCATCTACACATCCTGATTATTATTCTTCTATGGGTTTAACGGCTGAAGCTGTGGCAACGCAATACAACATCAGCAGAGTAGACCAGGATCAATTTGCATTCAATTCACACAAAAAAGCGATTGCAGCAATTGA
Source organism: Sphingobacteriales bacterium (assembly GCA_043757615.1). GTDB lineage: Bacteria > Bacteroidota > Bacteroidia > Chitinophagales > JADIYW01 > JADJSS01. Next base: position 1,259 of record JAYVPA010000115.1, read on the forward strand.
ATCCGGAAAATTTAAAGAGGAGATTGTTCCTGTAACAGTAGAAGAAGTGTATTTACAAAACAACAAAAGAAAAACACGTTCTACAATTGTTGATACAGATGAAGGTGCACGTAAAGACACAACAGTGGAAGGCTTAGCGGCATTAAAAGCAGTATTTGCAGCTAAAGGTTCTGTAACTGCCGGTAACTCTTCACAAACATCTGACGGTGCAGCATTCGTATTGGTGATGTCAGAAAAAATGGTGAAGGAATTAAATATCGAACCGATAGCAAGATTAGTGACATCAGCAGTAGTGGGTTGCGAACCGCGCGTTATGGGCATCGGGCCTGTGATAGCGATACCACGTGCATTGCAGTTGGCGGGTTTAAAAATTGAAGACATTGAAATGATAGAATTAAACGAAGCATTTGCTGCACAGTCATTAGCAGTAATTCGTACGCTTGGTTTAAATCAGGACATCATCAACCCAAATGGTGGAGCCATTGCATTAGGACATCCGCTGGGTTGTTCAGGTGCAAAATTATCGGTACAATTAATCAATGAAATGCGTCGTCAGAATAAACGCTACGGCATGGTTTCGGCTTGTATCGGCGGCGGACAAGGCATCGCAGGAATTATTGAAAGATTAAAATAATACGCATCGCGTTATTGCGAACGAATTGAAGCAAATATAAATCAAAAGCGTCAGTCTAAATTGCTAATGCTTTTTTTATGAATTTTTATAAAATTGCAAAAGAAGTAATGCTAGAATTAAAAAATAATATCATATAGTTCTTATCTTTACATCAATGCAACAGCAACAACTCATAGAACAACTATCGCTTATAAAAAAGCAACTGGAGAGACAATATCCTATTGCCTCTATGGCATTGTTCGGCTCCTATTCAAGAAACGAACAAACAGAAAAAAGTGATATTGATATTTGTATCGATTTTAATGGCGATATAGGTTGGGAATTTTTAGATATTCAGGAGTTATTAGAAAAAGAGCTTAATCACAAAGTAGATCTAGTTTCTAAAAATGGAATTCCACCGAAATATTTCAACTTCATAAAAGACGAATTAATTTATGTCTAAGCGTGCTGATAATTTATTGGTAGATGATATTGCAATTGCAATTCACAAAGTCTTAGATTTTACAAATGGCTTATCTTTCGATGGATTTGTAAATGATGCAAAAACATTTGATGCTATCATAAGGAATTTTGAAATCATTGGCGAAGCAGCTTCCAAATTATCTGAAAAATTTGCCTTGGATAATCATCATATTGAATGGAATAAAATGATAAGCACTAGAAATCATTTGATTCATGGATATTTTGGAGTTGATGCTAAAATTATTTGGAATATTATTCAAAATATTCTACCAAAGCTTTGTGAACAAATGGATGAATTGAATGCTAAAAAACCCTAACAATTCCATAAAAAACAATCTTCCGTTTAACTTCTTTAACATCTTATCTTAGAGTCTTAATCTTTTAAAATCCAAAAAACAACAATGGAAACAGCAGAAAAAATACTAGCACTTAAAGGCGGAGAATTTATTATCAAGGATTCAACGACAGAAATGGTTTTCACGCCTGAAGATTATACTGAAGAACAACTCATGGTGAGTCAGATGGCAAATGAATTTGTAGAAAAAGAAGTGATGCCACGCTGGAAAGAAATAGAAAAACAAGAACCAAATGTAACCACTGATTTATTAAGAAAAGCTGGTGAATTAGGTTTATTGTCAACACCAATTCCTGCAATTTATGGTGGTATGGAACAAGATGTAATTACAGGTTGCATTATTGCTGAAGCTTATGGACGTACCGGTTCATTTGCAACTACAACTATTTGTCATATTGGCATAGGTACGTTGCCAACTTTATATTTTGGTACAGAAGAACAAAAACAAAAATATTTGCCGAAATTAGGAAGCGGCGAATGGGCAGCTTCTTATTGTTTAACAGAGCCAAGTTCCGGTTCTGACGCATTAGGTGCAAAAACAACAGCTACACTTTCTGAAGATGGAAAATCATGGATCCTGAACGGACAAAAGATGTGGATTACCAATGCAGGTTTTGCAGAATTATTTACGGTGTTTGCAAAAATAGACGGCAAAGAATTTACTGCGTTTTATGTAGAAAAAGGAACTCCGGGATTATCATTAGGAGCAGAAGAAGATAAGATGGGAATCAAAGGTTCTTCTACACGACAAGTGTTTTTTGAGAACTGCAAAATTCCTGTAGAAAATATGCTGGGCGAACGCGGGAAAGGTCATTTAATTGCTTTCAATATTTTAAATATCGGAAGATATAAATTAGCAGCAACTGCATTAGGCGGCGCACGTGAAGCATTCAATATGTCGGTACAATATGCGCACGACAGAACACAATTCGGAAAATCATTGGATTCATTTGGTGCAATACAATTCAAGATTGCAGAAATGGCAATAAAATTATTTGCATTAGAAGTAGCGACGTATCGTTGTGCAGATGATATAGAAAACACAGAACATGTTTTAAAAAATCAGGGACTGGATTTTGCAAAATCATTGTTAGGCGGCGCGGAAGAATTCGCTATCGAATGTTCTATCGTAAAAGTATACGGCTCGGAAGTATTGGATTATGTAGTAGATGAAAATGTACAGATACATGGTGGAATGGGCTACTCAGAAGAGACAAGCGCAGCGCGTGCATACAGAGATTCGCGTATTGCACGTATTTACGAAGGTACCAGCGAAATCAATCGCTTGTTGTCTATAGACATGTTATTGAAACGGGTAATGTCCGGCAAAATTGATTTGATGACAGCAGGTATGGCTATTCAAAAAGAATTGATGTCTGTTCCTGATTTTTCTGATGATAGCGAATCACTATTTGCAGCAGAAGAAAAAGCAATGAAGAATGCAAAGAAAGCATTTTTGTTAGTGGCAGGAAGTGCCGTACAAAAATTAATGGCAAAATTAAAGGACGAACAGGAGATTATCATGAATGCATCTGATATGCTGATTGATGTATATGTAATGGAATCGTTGTTGCTGCGTGTAAAAAAGATTTTTGAAAAAGGAGAAAAAAATGATCAGGTGCATATCGATATTTTAAAAGTATTTTTTAATGATGCATTAAACAGGATCAATAATAAAGGAAAAGATGCTTTACAATCTTTTGCAGAAGGTGATGATTTGCGTATCATGTTAATGGGCTTGAAGCGTTTCACCAAATACGAACCGGTGAATGTAAAAGATGCACGCAGACGAATAGCTTCAAGAGTAATTGAAGAAGGTAAGTACAATCTCTAAGTAACTTAAAAACGGGTAAGCCGAAAACCGACCAAAGTAGGCAATCTAACAAAATATAAAATGAAACAAGTATTTAAATTTTCAGATCAACTAATTATGTTCACCACTCTTGCCCTTTTAGCGATATCAATACAAGGCTGCAACGAAAAACCAAAAGATAAAGAAGCGAATACAAATAAATTTAGTTTAATAACCGCCAAGGCTGAAATTGAAGAAGCTAATCAAAATTATATGGAATTATTTGCCAATAAGAATTCAGCAGGTTTAGCTAATACTTATACGGTTGACGCAAAATTAATGAAAGCCGGAACTCCATCTGTGGTCGGTAAAGCAAACATTCAGAAAGCATGGAACGACATAATAAATAGTGGCTTAACAAAAATTGATTTAAAAACAGAGAATGTTTTTGGAACCGAAGATTTAATAGCAGAAGAAGGGATTGTAACTCTGTTAGTTAAGAATGATACAGTTGGTGTAGAAAAGTACATCGTCCTTTGGAAAAAAGAAGATGGAAAATGGAAATTGTTTCGAGATATTTTCAATTCAAATTTACCAACCAAATAGTAAACTGATTTGATTTTGTATTGATTAGATTCAATAAAAGGTGAGCACAAAAATATTTTATCTTAGCCGAAAGAACTCAGTTCGTTTTGTCGCCACGAAGGTCTATGTGCGAAAAGATTTTTTTTTAGATAAAAATATAAACGCCGGTATGGATAAAACCTTGCCGGCGTTTTTGTAATAGATTCATTACAAATGTCTTTTCACTTCAATTTAACAATCTCAAATGTTAATTAACATTTGAAGGTATCTAATAGATTAAATTAATTTCCTAGATTCGTAATACGTAAACAACATTAAAGTTAAACATGAAAAAAATTATTACACTACAGTTACTCGTAGCAGTATTGCTATGTAGTATCGCCCCATCTTTTGCCGGAAATAATTATAAAAGATGCTCCTCTTCAGAAGTATTACAAAGACAGCTGCAAGCTGACCCAGCGATGAAACAACGTATGGATCAGATTGAGCAGTTTACCAACGCTTATGTAACACAAAAAGCATCACAACGCCTTATCAACAGTACT
>JAYVPA010000116.1:0-5618 GCA_043757615.1 Sphingobacteriales bacterium
CCGGAGACGAATCCGAATTTACGCAGAGCTATGCAAAATGCAAAAGCAGCATCAATGCCAAAAGACAGAATTGAGGCCGCTATTAAACGTGCTTCTTCAAAAGATGAAAAAGGATTTACGATTGTGGTATATGAGGCAATGGGACCGCATGGAACGGCGATTGTCATTGAATCTGCTACTGACAATCCAACCAGAACTGTAGCAAATCTTCGTGTTATTCTGAATAAAGGCGGTGGCTCTATGGGCACACAGGGTATGCATGATTTTATTTTTGAACGTAAAGGTGTGTTTAAAATTTCAGCGGCAAACATTGATGCCGAAGAACTGGAATTTGAACTGATTGATGCTGGCCTAGATTCTTTAGAGAAAGAAGATGAAAAGCATTTAATACTTTACAGCAAATTTGCTGATTTCGGTTCTTTACAAAAAGCACTGGAAGATAAAAAAATAGAAGTAATCAGCGCAGAACTGCAACGCATTCCGACCATCAATAAAGAGCTCAATGAAGAACATATGGATGAAGCATTAGAGTTAATTGATAAGCTGGAGCAGGATGATGATGTTCAAACGGTGTTTCATAATTTGGCATAAGTTTATTGCTCGGTTACTTTGGATATTTATTTTAGTATGATTTTTCATTGGATTACACTATTTTCCAAATTCCAAATATATATTAAACCAAATCCTATTTAAGTTGTTCTATTTTGTGAACATAGAATAATATGCAAAATTATTTAATAATTGGCGGTTCAGGTGGTATTGGACAAGAATTGTCTAAACAACTTGCTTTAGCGGGTTTTCAGGTAACGGCAACATTTAACCAGAATGAACCAGTAATTAAAAATCCTAATTTACGCTACTATCATTTGAATGTTTTAGACGAAAACAGTTCATTAGATTTCTTGCCAGATGAATTGGACGGTTTGGTTTATTGCCCGGGCAGTATAAATCTGAAGCCCTTTGAAAGAATAAAACCAGAAGATTTTGAGACAGATTATAAACTTCAGGTAATCGGAGCTATTAAAATCATTCAACTAGCATTATCAAGATTAAAGAAATCTAAAAATGCATCTGTCGTTTTATTTTCTACTGTTGCAGTACAAGCTGGTTTTTCATTTCATACACAAGTAGCAGCGTCCAAAGGCGCACTCGAAGGACTCACAAAAGCATTAGCAGCTGAGTACGCACCTAAAATTAGAGTGAACTGTATTGCACCTTCATTAACAGATACCAATTTAGCAGCTTCTTTATTAAACAATGATCAAAAAAAAGAAGCCAATGCACTTCGTCATCCTTTAAAAAGAATTGGAACTGCAGAAGACATAGCAAATATGGCAGCCTTTTTACTTTCTGAAAAAGCAAGCTGGATAACTGGGCAAATTTTTCACATAGATGGCGGAATGTCTACTTTAAAAACTTAATAATTATCGCAAAACCGTTAGAAATAAAATGACAGATACATTTTTATCAGCCAATTGGGAAAATTTAATAATGATTAATTATGAGGTCAATCCTTCTGTTTTAATTCCTTATTTACCAAATGGTGTCGAATTAGATTTTTTCAATAATAGATTATATGTAAGTTTAGTTGGATTTATGTTCAGAAAAACAAGCTTGTTCAATATTCCTATCCCGTTTTTAGGAACATTTGAAGAAATTAATCTGCGCTTTTATGTGAAGAAAATTGAAGGAGATAATGTAAAAAGAGGAGTGGTTTTTATAAACGAAACTGTACCATACAAACCAGTAGCGTGGCTTGCAAATAAATTATATAAAGAACATTACACCGCCATTCCAACAAAAAATAAAATAGAGATTAATGATTTATCTAAACATGTTAGTTATGAATGGAAAATAAATAATGAATGGAATTACATGAGTGTACAAACAGCAAAAGAAAAAGAGCAGATGTTAAACGGCAGTATAGAGGAATTTATTTTTGAACATTACTATGGATACACTAAAATAAATAATCAACTCTCTCAGGAATACAAGGTAAATCATCCAAAATGGAAAATCAACAAAGTAATAGATTATTCAGTTAGTTGCAACTTTAAATCAATGTATGGCAACGATTTTTCGTTTTTAGATAACCAAAAACCAGATACAGTCATTATTGCTGAGGGTTCACCTGTTACCGTTAATTGGAAACGAACTTCATTCTAACAAACACTATATATGGAGCAGAAAGATATTGACAGAATTATTGAAATGGCATGGGAAGACAGAACTCCTTTCGAAGCTATAAAAATACAATTCAATTTTTCAGAGGCAAATGTAATAGCACTGATGCGTAAAGAATTAAAACGCAGCAGTTTTAATTTATGGAGACAAAGGGTAAATAGTGGCACTAGTCAAAAGCACGCAAAAAAAAGAAACACCGAAATTAATCGGTTTAAATGCAGTCGACAGAAATCCATTTCACTGAACAAAATAAGTAAGCGATAAATGGAGCACCAATTTACTACCGACTATAAAATAATAATTGAAAAAATAGATCAGATTGATCCTGTTAAATATGGACAAACCAGAAATTATATAGATGGTGCAGTTACTTATTTATCACCTTATATTGCTCGCGGTGTAATCAGCACAAAACAAGTGCTAAACAAAGTATTAAGAAAAGGATATAAAATTAAAGAGATAGAATCGTTTGTAAAAGAACTTTGCTGGCGCGATTATTTTCAAAGAGTGGCACAGGAAAAAGATATAAATAAGGAAATAAAACAAGCCCAACCATTGATATCAAACTATGAAATTCCTACACTGATTTCAAAAGCCGCAACAGAAATAAACGCTATAGACACAGCAATTAAACAATTGTATTTACATGGCTATATGCACAATCATTGCAGAATGTACACAGCTGCTCTGGTTTGCAATATTGCTAAATCACACTGGTATCATCCTGCGCAATGGATGTATTATCATCTAATCGATGGCGATTGGGCAAGTAACGCATGTAGTTGGCAATGGGTTGCAGCTGCCAACAGTAATAAAAAATATTATGCCAATCAGGAAAATATAAATAAGTTTACAAAAACAAATCAATACAATACTTTTTTGGACAAATCTTATGAAGAAATTGAAACAATGGAAATCCCTGTACAACTATTGGATACACAAAAAATAGTGTTACAAACAACATTGCTTGTAAGCAATCATATACAATTAAATGCAAGTTTGCCCACGTTTATTTATAATTATTATAACCTCGATCCATTATGGCATAAAGATACTTTTGGCAATAGAATATTATTAATTGAACCGGATTTTTTTACAAATTATCCGATAAGTGAAAAGTGTATGGAATTCATGTTAGCTTTAAGCAAAAACATTCCAAATGTGCAAGTATATATAGGTTCTTTTGAATCATTTTACAAAGCATACAATCTTGAAAATATTTACTATAAAGAACATCCTTTAAACATTGGATACAAAGGTACAGAAGAACCAAGAGACTGGATTGCAGAAGAGATTCACGGATATTATCCGTCTTTTTTTTCTTATTGGAAAAAAGTAGAAAAATATTTAGAAAAATAAAGGTATTGTATGATTTTTAAAAAAGATGATATAGAAAAACTTGAGCATCGATACAGAACCGCTTTCATCAATTCATTAGCCGGATTTCGTCAGGTAGTATTGGTCGGCACTAAATCATTGGATGGAAATACAAATCTGGCAATATTTAACTCATTAATTCACCTTGGTGCTAATCCGTCATTATTTGGTTTAATAAGCAGGCCGGACAAAGTACAGAGAGATACACTACAAAACATTCTTGATACAAAAGAATACACGTTAAACTATGTTCAATCCTCGCATTTTGAAAGAGCACATCAAACTTCAGCGCGTTATGACAAAGGTATTTCTGAATTTGAGAAAGTAGGATTTAACGAGTTTTATTATCCGCTTTTTAGAGCACCATTTTTAGAAGAAGCAGTTGTGAAAATCGGGATGAAATTTGAGGAATGTATACCAATACCTTTAAATGGCACCATACTTATTATCGGCAGTATAATTCATATCGATATAGAAACCTCTATTATTGGAACAGATGGATTTGTAGACTTGTCAAAATCGGATGTATTAATTAGCCAAGGGCTCGATGCATACTTTGTTTCAAAACCCATTGGCAGGCTGCCTTATGCAAAACCATCTGTTTAGTTTTAGTTATTACAAACCATATTAGAGTATCAAAATTGGAAGACTTAACACAAACTGTTTACAGTTACATCCAGCAATCTTATCAATTACTTTAAAAAGTTTCAAAAAGTTGACATCAAAAAAGTGGGTTGGTATCGCTTATAAGAAAATAAATCTTATTTTCGTTATCATCAATAAAAAAAATGAAAGCAGAAATCAAAAAAATATACGATGCTCATGTAAAATTTGAATTAGAGCAATTCGACAAAAAGCATATAAAGACGAATATCAAAGATGAAATTTCTGCCGCATGGAAATGGCTGGATACCGTTAAATTGAATGATGTAACGTCTGTCGCCACTATTATTGCTTTTGAAGAAAGAAATATCAAAGTCAGAAAACTTACGAAACACCAAAAAGAATACATCGTTGATTTGTCTGAGTCTATCCAGCAATTAGCATTGAAAAGTAAACACACGGTTTCGGATTTTCTGAGTGAAGAATCCTTTCATGATATTGCAGATAAAATCATCGGTCAGAAAGAATTGCGGGAGCAGCTCATTAAAGATATCGTACATAATCCGTTCTACGGTGAAATGATTGCTGATACTTTATACGACGGTATCAAATCTTTCGCGTCACAAAGCGGACCAAGCAATGAAACTGTTGGCGGTTCCTTGTTTAATTTAGGAAAAGGCTTATTAGGCGCTGCATTGTCAGGTGTTTCAGATACTATTGATAAAAATATAAAGAAATTTATTTCAGAAAATTTACAGAAATCAATCTCTAAAAGTGAGCAGACACTAAAAGATAAACTGAGTGATGCACAGTTAAAAAAGATGGCGAAAACTATATGGGATAAACTAGAGGAAACAAAAGTAAAAAACATAGCAAAAGGTATAAAACTAACAGATGAAGACAGAGTTGCTATTTTAAATTCTGTCGAAAATGCAGTTCATACAGCACTTCAAAGTGAACCTGTAGCGGAATTAAACAAACATGTATTAAATCATTTCTTTGACCATTCCGGTAAAAAATCAATCGCACAGATACTGGAAGATAATGGTATCACAGAAAAAATTGCTATTAAAGAAAGTGAAGAGTTTTTGATTCCGTTTGCAGAAAAAGCAATTAAAGATGGTTTTCTTAAAGAACGTATTGAAGCGAGACTCAGTAAGTTTTATACTACATTGTAATTAGCACTGTGTGGATAAAAAATAGGCAATTCCACTTATATTGACCCTATTTTTATGCAAACAATTAACTATGCTTACCATTTTTCACGGAACTGCGCGACCAGAAAGTAATTCACGCAAGATTGCTAATTTTTATGCTGAATTATTGACGAAAAGAAATATTCCGCATCAATTCTTTACATTGGAAAATGTAGATGCAGCGATATTCAATCATACTTTTTATAATCCAAAGATACCGCAACAAGCAACTATTGAGGATACTATTTTAGCACCAAC
>JAYVPA010000117.1:0-5616 GCA_043757615.1 Sphingobacteriales bacterium
ACATATCCGATTATTGCAAAAAAACCTTCGCCGACTCCGAGTTTAAGTACTGATTATATTCAGGAATGGAGAACAGAAATTACCAAGAATCCGTACATCAATGAACTGGAATGGCTGCAAAGTATTGGTGCGGAAAATAAACAGGGAAATATTACCGCTGATGAAGCCAGAAATATTTTGAAAGGTCTAAGTTTAACTGCTTTTGAATCCGGGTATAAAATCCAGATTATCTGGATGGCGGAAGCATTATCGAAAGAAGGAAATATTTTATTGAAGTTGTTAGAAGAGCCACCTGAAAATACAGTATTGATTTTAATCGCAGAAAACCAGGAAGAAATCTTACCAACTATTTTATCGCGTTGCCAGTTAGTAAAAATAAATAAAATTGAAGATGAAGAACTTGCACAGGCACTATTGAAGAAAGGCGTCCCCCAATCTGCTACACAGCACATTGCATATCTTGCGGATGGAAATTTTAATGCAGCACTGAATCTTATTCATAGAGAAGCACATGAAAACACAAGAAAACTGACTGAATGGTTAGATTATGCAGTGAATTTAAAAGCAGGCGACTTGCTTAAATGGACAGATGAAAATGGTAAAATAGGCAGGGAAAACCTGAAATCATTTTTAGAATACACAACACATATTTTCAGGGAAGCATTGATGTTATTACACGTAAAAAATTATTCACCAAGATTAGCAACGGATGAATTGAGTTTAGCAACCCGTATCAATAAATTTCTTACCTACAAAAAATTATCAAATTTGCTTGAACTCATCAATAAAAAACATTACGAAATAGAAAGAAACGTAAGTCCGAAAATGGTATTGATGGATATGTCGCTGCGCATGCACAAAATAATACGCGCTAAAGAATAAAAAACTATCTTATCGTGAAGACCTCCCGAAGATTACAACGTCTAGCCCTGCTTTTGCAAATTCTTTTGTTGGCAGCAGGTTTAAGAACAACTATATTTTCAATCAACCTGTACATTCAAATATCTCTTGAGAAAATAAACTTGCTCTTGACTTGCTTTGTCAAATAATTCACTTGGATAATGGATTATTCCAAAATGCCCGCCGTCTACTTCTATAAGTTCTTTGGGTTGAGGTGCACCATCAAAAGCCGCTCTTGCAACAACTGAGTTAGCACCTTCCATTTCATCCTCGAAAGCAACCATCATCAATAAAGCTGCTTTAATATGTCCAATACAAACAACCGAATTAAATTTTACCGGAACAACTGGATCTACATGGGTTACGCTATTAACCCACTTAGTATTATATCGGCATCCATATTCAATAAACCACCGATATGCAGTGAGTGGCGCTAACATAGATAGAAAAGTTTTCTGGTCAAATGATACAACGGGTAATGGTCCATGTGTTGTTTCAGGAGTACCCCTTACGTCGCCATGTAGGAATGTTTCTTTGATAGCATCGAACAGTTTTCCGTCGGGGTCTGCGGTTGGTAAGCTGTCTCCGCAAGCGGGAACCTGCGCTATGACGGCTTTCACCCGGTGATCTATGGCTGCCACAACAATCGCTTCACTTGCACTCATGCTATCACCCCATACAGCAATTTTAGTTTGATTAATTTCTGGTATGGTTATGGCATAATCAATTGCATCCCGATAACCGCGTGCTTGTATCCACTTATTAGTTTGTTGTCTTGGTTCGCCATCGCTAATGCCAAAACTATGATGATCGTATAAAATGACTGCATAGCCATGTTTGCAGAAAACTTCCGCATAACAGTCAGCAACCATTCCTTCAATAGTACAGGAATATCCATGCGCCATTATAATTACAGGTAAATTTTTAGGTTCCTTTTCGGGTAGATAAAGCCTACCCCTAAGCGTTACACCTTCCGAAGGGAATGAGATCATCTTAAACATAAAATATCTATTATCTTTTATTTTTTTGGATAACTTTTGGCAGGTGGGCTATTAGCTCAACTTCAATCTGGGCATCTGGTCTTGCAGAAAATAATCTTGAGATCTGTATCCAGGTAGAGGCTGGAAAATCCCCCTTGTAAAATGCCGTTCTTATTGAGTTGTTATTTTGTACTGCATCGATATCAGTCGTGTACAATGTTTCCTTTACCACGTTTTGAAAGCTTGCCCCATATGCTTTCAAAATCATACCCAAATCTGTATAAATTCCATTTAGCTGTTCAGAAATAGTACCCTTACTGATGGTGCCAGAAATATACAAAACGTTGTCGACTAAAACAGCCTCCGCATATCCTGCAGAAGTGTCCTGTTCATTAAACTGTCCATCATGAAATTTTTTCTTTTTGATTACATTCATTTAGACAAATATTTGAAATGATAAAAATAAAATACTGAATAGCATTTGGATTTTTTTCATAATTGTTTTCTTTTACATAGTGAGAAATATTTTCAACGTGCTGCCAACTCATAAATATACTCAATAGATGCTGTTTTACAAATATTAAAGAAAATAACTTTATCTGTTGATATTCAACTAAATGTAGCATCAAACATCTAACGCAACAAAAATAGTATAAATACTAAATTGTTGCTATGAAAAATTATAAAAGAATAAGTATTATGCGCATTTCGTATTTTGGATATTTTTATTGATTGTTTATTCGTTTTGCGCATGTTCCTTTACTGGGCTTTTAGTAGGTATTTAGCACAACTTTGCTTTAGTGGTAAGCATCACCTGCCAGAAATCAGTCACAAACTCCATTTATCAGTCACCAGATTACGCCAGTTAATTGTAAAATTCATTAACATTTGCTTAAAACTTCATCTCTGAAATCTCAATTTTTAGCGTATTTTTGTCAAATCGTCTGTTCTTAACCTGTTATCAGGAAATAAAAACGATAGAATTAATTGTTCATATTCAGTTAGTATGCAGGAGTTTCTCACTACTGAATACTCACTACTCAATACTAGATTAAAATGAGTTGTAATAGTTGCGGAACTACCGGTTCTACACCCGGGGGTTGTAAAAATAACGGACATTGTGCCACTGGCGGTTGTTCAAAATTGGAAGTACATGATTGGTTGAGCGATATCACTGCCGACTTATTTGCCAAATACAATATTCACGAAGTGAGTTTCAAAAATGGTGCGCGTAAAGGTTTTTACCGTAATGATAAACGTTTTGATATTTATACAGGCGATTATGTGATTGTTGAAGCAGTCCAGGGTTATGATCTTGGACAAGTTACACTAAGCGGTGAATTGGTTCGTTTACAAATGAAGAAAAAACGTGTCAAAGAGACTTCAGAAGACATTAGAAATATTCTGCGCATTGCAAAAGATAATGAGCTCAACTTGATGGAACAAGCGCGTGCTAAAGAAAAACAAACGATGTTGAAAGCACGTATTTTGGCGCGTAACTTAGGTTTGGATATGAAGTTGGGCGATGTGCAATATCAGGCGGATGGAAGAAAGGCTACGTTTTATTATACGGCTGAGGGTCGTGTGGATTTCCGTGAATTGATAAAAGTATTAGCTGCGGAATTTAAGGTTAAAATTGAAATGCGTCAGATTGGTGCGCGTCAGGAAGCAGGTATCGTTGGCGGTATCGGTTCATGCGGTCGTGAGTTATGTTGTTCTACTTGGTTGACGAGTTTCAAATCGGTAAATACAACAGCTGCGCGTTATCAGAATTTGTCTATTAATCAGACAAAATTAAGCGGACAATGCGGACGATTAAAATGTTGTCTGAATTATGAATTAGATACGTATCTGGATGCATTGCGTTTTGTTCCTGAAAGAGCGGAAATACTACAATTGGAAACTGGTGATGCACGTTTGATGAAGACAGATATATTGAAAGGGTTGATGTTTTATACCGTGAAAGGCTCCGGAACTTTTTATCCTATTTCATTGGAAAATGTGAAAATGGTATTGGATATGAATGCGAATGGTAAGAAACCTGCAGACATCACTGACTTAGCAGAAGTAGAAGAAAAAACAGAAGAAGAAAGCATTGAGTTTGCAGATGTGGTTGGACAAATTACGTTAGCTAGTTTAGACAGAAAAGATAAAAAACAACATCACAAAAATAAGCAGCAAGGTCAGCAGCGCAATAATCCGAACCAGCAGAATAGACCTCAGAATAATCAGCAACAAGGTCAGCAAAACCAAGAACAAGGCCAGCAAAATAAACAACAGGGACAAGGTCAGCAGAAACAAAATAATCAGCAGAACCGACCGCAGAATAACCAAAACAGAAATCAGAATCGTCCACCAAGACCAAATAATAATGGAGCGAATAACAATCCCAAAAAAAATGATCCACCTGCAAATTCTTAGAAAGATTGGATTGCTTTTATTGTTTAGTTTATTTTTATGCAAAGGTTTTGCGCAAAAAAGTTACGAGCATCCATTTATGCCTGTTAATTCAATGCCGGTTGAATTTCAAAAGCAATTAAAAATCGTCAATAGTGAATTTAAAGTGGCTTATGGAATGCGATTAGATTCTTCTATGCGCGACATAAGAAATTACAGAATAGATCAGGTTCGTGATTTTATTTACAGAGAAAAAGATTATGAAAAAGTATTTCGTTGTCCGTTCTGGATAGCGATGGATAGTGCAAGATTTTGTACGATGATTCCGGAATTGGTCAATGCGTTGAAAGATACTACATACATTGGCCTTACGAATGCAAACGATGTAAATATCTGGTGCAGAGAAAAAACGGGGCAGCTTAAACAAAATTCTTTAAACTATCAGATAGATGACGATATTTTTAAAGTTGCAGGCAGAGCCAGCTGGATTTTAAAACGATTAACTAAAAATGAATTTGGTAATATCAGATGCAATACCAACGCAGAAGATATAAAAGCTATTCAAAAGAAATGGATAAAATGGCTGAATACACTAATTATTTGGTAATATTATTTCCTAAAAAATTCAATTGTCTTTTCAACTAATATTTTTGAATCATCCGGTAATGTATTTTCTGCCCACGGGTGTTTTCCGCCAAATGTATGATCTGCATTTTCTATAATACATAATTCACTTTTCTTATTTGATTCATGTAATTGTTCTGCACAAAATAGCGGAACCGAAGTGTCACCTGAAGCGTGAACAATCAGCCATGGAATATCAATATTTGCGGATGCTTTAGGAATATCTAATCTTTCTTTATTTTCTGCATAGTTTTCATAAATCTGAAAATACAAAGGAATGTTTTGTTGCGTACGGGAGTTGAAAGTATAGATAACATTTTCCTGTTTCCACTTTTCTAAATCCTGAGAACTAAAAAAATCATTTGCGTCTTTTACGCTTGCCCATGTTGCAAGTTTTTTTATTCGCGTATCTTCATATGTTTTTAAAATTACAGTGCCACCGCCACGGCTATGACCAATCAAATATATTTCCTGATTGTTTCCTTCATATTCTTTTGCATTCGTTTCTATAAAATCAATTACTAAACCTAAGTCATCCAGCTCTATAGAAAAATTATTATTTCCGAATGCATCTAAATCAGCGAAGTCAAGAGGATGCTGTAAGGTTGTACCATTGTAAGAGAAATTGAATTTTACAAAAACAAAATCCTGGGTTGCAAATTCTTCTGTTATCAAATCAAAATGGCCCCAGTTTTTAAACCCTTTGAAACCATGG
>JAYVPA010000118.1:0-5577 GCA_043757615.1 Sphingobacteriales bacterium
GTTACGGAGTTTTCAGATAACGATAATATAAAATTTACATCCAGCGGGGGCTTTGATGCCTGGGATGCCAGGCAATATCTGAATATCTGGGTTGGTAAATTAGGCGGCGATTTATTAGGCTATGCACAGTTTCCATCTGATTTACTGACAAATGCATCAACAGATGGTGTGGTGATTGGTTACAGAAATTTCGGAACTATTGGTGTTGATGCACCTTATGATTTAGGAAGAACAGCAACACACGAAATTGGTCACTGGCTGAATCTTGAACATATCTGGGGTGATGATAATGATTGCACCGGAACTGATAAGGTGTCGGATACACCTAACCAAGAAACAGAAACCGCAGGCTGCCCTACAGGTGTGAAGACGGATGCTTGTGCAACAACTGCTCCGGGAATTATGTATGAAAATTACATGGATTATACAGATGATGCATGCATGGTGATGTTTACCAAGGGACAAGTCACCCGAATGAATGCTGTTTTTAATATTACAAGATCTGCAATCAAGATATCAAACAAGTGTTCAGGAACTACAGGCATAACTTTACAAACGCAAGACAGGTTAAAAATTTATCCGAATCCTGTCCAGAATTATCTGACGATAGAAGGATTACCTAAAACAAAATCTAAATATTTTAAGATTGATATATTTAATGTGATTGGAGAAAAAGTGTATGTATCAGAAATATCTTCTTCTGATACCATGATTGAAATGGCTGATTTCAAAACAGGTACTTATGTCTTGAATATTTACAATGATGAGTTTTCAGCTACGCAAAAATTAACGGTAGTGAAATAAAATTTATTTATTTTTTCGTTACTCGTTATTCTTTATTCTATTTTACCATTTATCTTTTTCATCCATAAATTTTTCCAGTAATATTTTTTTTGCTCTGTGCAGTTGTACTTTAATAGTGCCAACAGGAACTCCTAGTTCTTCAGATATTTCTTCATAGCTATATTCTTTAAAATATCGTAACGAAATAACGCGCGAAAAAATCTCATCCATGGTGCTGACGGCATGTTGTAATTTATCAATCCGCTGGGATTTTATTAAATCCATTTCAGGATTTGTATTCGTGCTGAAATTCAGATTATCTAAAATGTTTTTCCCTTGTTTTTCCAGAGAAATTTTATCAATGCTTTTCTTGCGCAAAAAATCGATGCAGGTATTGGAAGCGATTTTATAAAGCCAAGTAGAAAAAGCAAAATCAGAAGAATACTGGTCGAGCCTGTCAAATGCTTTAGCGAAAGATTCTATCATCAAATCTTCAGCATCTTCAGGCGTTTTTACAATTTTCAGGATTAAATGATAAATGGATTTTCTGTATTTTTCCATCAAAGAAGTATAAGCTTTCTGGTCGCCGTTTTTTGCAGCAATCAATAGTTGGCTGTCTATTCTGTTATGGTTTTTTACTTCCAATTTTTTGAAGGTTTAAACAAACTTATTATACCAATACTAACAGTAAAAATACAATATAAAATATCATTTAAAAATGTAAAGTACCAACGACTGTTTAATTGAAATTTATTGTTGAGCAGCAGATTAAAAAGTGTTGTTGAGAATAAATAAATCAGGTAAAAGAAGAAAGGAAAGAAAAAGAAAGTTGGATAATCAATTATCAATATTGAGCGAAGAAAATAGTATACCAAATCCCAATATATAAATAATTTTGAAAATAAATATGCTCCAAGCAATAAACGCTGTGGAAATTTATATAAACTTCCGCTTTCATAATGACGCAATTTTTGTTTAATAAAATCTTTCCAGGTTTTTTTCGGTTCACTGATTGTATAGCTTTCTTTCGACAGGCAAACTATAGTGTTTTCTTTTGTTGCCAATGTTTGAATTGTCAGATCATCATCGCCCGATGCAATAGACAGTTCTTCACGTGTCCATTTTTTTTGCCGCAATAAACTTTTATCATACAATACATTTCTACCAACGCTCATGTATGGATTTCCTAACAATGCAAAACCGATATATTGCATGGCAGTCTGTGCGGTTTCATATTCAATCAGGCTATTCAAAATTGTATTGTCAGTTTTATATGGAGAAATGCCCAATACGATTTTTTTCTCATCTGTAATACAATTTGCCATTTCTGAAATCCAATTCTCAGAAACGGGTTGGCAATCAGCATCCGTCAGTAAAACCAACTCGTTTTTAGCTGCTTCAATACCATTTTGCAGAGCATATTTTTTTCCTAAACCAA
Organism: Sphingobacteriales bacterium; assembly: GCA_043757615.1. GTDB lineage: Bacteria > Bacteroidota > Bacteroidia > Chitinophagales > JADIYW01 > JADJSS01. The sequence goes on from JAYVPA010000118.1 coordinate 2,222, forward strand.
TTTTTTCTTGTTTTTCAATTCTTATAATTGTTAAACGTTCATGTTTAAAAACAAATGGTTCATCAGAACCATCATCAACAACAATCACTTCAAATTCCTGATAATTCTGACATAATATGAAAGAGAGATTTTCCTGTAGATTTTCTGCTTCGTTTTTTGCGCAAATGACAACAGATACAGGTTTTAAATTCTCATAGGTTAGATTTTCTGATGGTCGATATTTAATAATAGCAGTAATCAGCACTAATTGATAGGTTATCTGAAAAATGCAGCAAACAATAAATAAATTCAAGAGGAAACTCACTCAATAAAAATAAAGGTTTTTGTCGTATTTTTGCCTTTAATCTAATACAAAATAAATTAAACCACATAGAGACATAGGAATAGATTGTTTCATGATTTTAAATACATATCTGAAGAAAGACAGAGGAATTAAAATTTATACATAGCAATGTCTATGCGAAATTTATTCCTATGAAATACTTTTTTACCGTTTTATTAGCCAGAACTCTATGTGGTTAAAAAATTATCCTTTGAAATACGAAATACAACATACAGATAAACACTCTAGTGCACGTGCAGGAAAAATTACTACGGAGCACGGCGATATTGAAACGCCAATTTTTATGCCTGTCGGTACGCAGGGAACCGTAAAAGCAGTTCACTTTACAGAATTGGAACAGGAAGTAAAAGCGCAGATTATTCTTGGGAATACATATCATTTATACTTGAGACCGGGATTGGATATTATGAAAAAAGCAGGAGGGTTACATGCTTTCAATACCTGGCAAAAGCCGATACTCACAGATAGTGGAGGTTATCAGGTGTATTCTTTGTCGCACAGACGAAAGTTAAACGAACAAGGCGTTACGTTTCAATCGCATATTGATGGCTCGAGACATTTATTCACAGCTGAAAATGTGATGGACACACAACGCATTATTGGAGCTGATTTTATTATGGCTTTCGATGAATGTACGCCTTATCCTTGTGAATATAAATATGCGAAAAAGTCATTGAAAATTACGCACGACTGGTTGCAGAAATGTATTCATCGTTTTGATACAACTGATCCATTATATGGTTATGAGCAAACCTTGATTCCGATTGTGCAGGGAAGTGTCTATAAAGATTTGCGCACAGAATCTGCTGAATTTATTGCTGCGCAAAATCGTCCGGCAAATGCGATTGGCGGGCTCGCCGTAGGCGAGCCCGCAGAAATCATGTATGAAATGACAGATTTAGTATGTAGTGTTTTACCGAAAGATAAACCCCGTTATCTGATGGGAGTTGGTACGCCGGCAAATATTTTAGAAGCTATTGCGTTAGGAATTGATATGTTTGATTGTGTAATGCCAACGAGAAATGCACGTCATGGAATGTTGTTTACAACAGAAGGAATCATTAACATAAAAAACCAAAAATGGAAAGAAGATTTTTCGTCGATTGATAAAAATGTTCCATGTTCTACCAGCCAAAAACACAGTAAGGCTTATTTGCGTCATTTGTTTGTAGTGGAAGAGTATCTGGCTGCGCAGATTGCCAGTCTGCAGAATTTGTCTTTTTATATATGGTTGGTTACAGAAGCCAGAAACAAAATTAAAGATGGTACTTTTACCAACTGGAAAAATGAAATGGTGGTGAAGCTGATGGTTAGATTATAATCTTAAAACAAAAATAGAACACAGATGACACTGATAAAACGGATTTTTATGATTCTTCAAATCTGTATTTATCTGTAAAATCTGCGTCATCTGTGTTCCATAAAACAAACAGCAATTTTGAAAACACTCGACATATATATAATCAAGAAGTTCATCATTACTTTTTTCTTTGCAATTTTCCTGCTGAGTGCTATCGCTATAGTTATTGATATTACGGAGAAGATTGATGATTTTATTGGTAATCATGCGCCCTTACATGCTATCATTTTTGATTATTACCTGAATTTTATTCCATGGATAGGATTGATGCTCGCGCCAATTTTTGTGTTCATTTCAGTAGTGTATTTTACATCGCGTTTAACATCTAATACGGAGGTTATCTGTATGCTGAACGGCGGCGTAAGTTTTTACAGACTGTTGTTTCCTTATATGTTTACAGCAACACTGCTGGCTTTGTTATTCGGATATTATAATCATCATTTGCTGCCAAAATCCAATAAACAAAAAATTAAATTTGAAGAGACATATGCTGCAAAAAAAGACCAGCGAACTTCTGATATCAATTATCATTTTCAGATAGGAAAAGATACTTTTATCTACACACAATCCTATGATATTAATGCCAACTCAGGCTATAAATTCACGATGGAAGAAATAAAAAATAAAGTGCAGGGCTATAAAATTTCTGCGGAAAATATGCAGTGGGATACGACCAGAAAGAGATGGAAACTGATGAACTATACGTTCAGAAAAAATATCGGCAATCGTGATTCTATTGGCAAAGGTGCAGATACGATGATGATATTGCCGATTACAACAAAAGAATATGTGAAGCAAAATTATGACATAGAAACAATGACGACAGCAGAACTGAAAAAGTTCATTGTTGATCAAATCCATAAAGGAAATGAAAACGTAAAAATTTATGAAGTGGAAAAATACCGCAGAACTGCCATTCCGTTTTCTACCATTATTCTCACATTAATTGCCGTTGCTATGACTACAAAAAAAGTTCGGAATGGTATGGGTTTATATATTGTTGCGGGTATGTTGCTTAGCGGCGCTTATATTATTATCCAGCAATTTTCTACGGTGTTTGCTACAAAAGGAAATCTCGATCCTTTAATCGCAGTATGGATTCCTAATCTCATTTTTGGAGTAATAGCTGCATTGTTGATTATCCGCGCACCGAAGTAAGCCCATATTTTGACGCCAGTTATTTTTGTTTCAAGTATATGTGTCTAATGTTATTTACTCCTGTTTCTCTTTCGTCAATTTCAAACTTGTTAATATGTTTTATTAATGGAAATAGTTTAGGAAATCCATAATTTCTAGGGTCGAAGTCAGGCTTCTTTTTAAGTATATAGCTTCCTAAACTTCCCAAAAATGTCCAGCCTGCTTCGTCAGCTAAATCATTTACACTTTTCGTTATTATTCTAATTGTTTCAGTATCTACTTTACTTATTGGTTCTGCTTTTTTGAGTTTTGCAGTTGTTTTTGTAATACTTGCAGTTTCTGCTGTCGTAGTCTTTAGGATTTCCAAATAGATAAATTTGTCACACGCTGAAATGAATGGTTGTGGTGTCTTCTTTTCACCAAAGCCAATTACATTCATTCCAGACTCTCTAAGTCTTGTAGCTAATCTGGTAAAATCGCTGTCACTGGAAACAATACAAAAACCATTTACTTTTC